>NZ_JACAPX010000012.1:206547-223329 GCF_013385435.1 Pseudomonas sp. F9001 | reverse complement strand
GGAGCGGGTAAACCGGCAGGACGCCGGTTTAGCCGCGCTGGGCCAAGGATGGCCCATCGCGGCGGCCCGCGGAGCAATGCCGGAGTGAGGGAACGCCGAGCCTAGGCGAGGCGCCGACAGGCGGGGCAGAGCGCTTTGGTTACTTTGCCGCTTTTGCAAAGTGACTCGCTGTAAGAGCGAAACCATAAGTCGCCGTTACCTAAATAACGGATATGCCCCCAATCAATGCGCAATACACACCGACTTCAGCTCGGTATAAGCCTCAATTACCGCCCGCCCAAACTCCCGCCCCATCCCCGATTGCTTCACCCCGCCAAACGGCATCGCCGGGTCCAGCAACACATGCGCATTCACCCAAACAGTCCCCGCCTCGATCCGCGGCACCAGGTTCATCGCCTTACCCAGATCATTGGTCCAAAGACTGGCCGCCAACCCATACCGATTGTCATTGGCCAACTCAATCACCGCATCCTCATCATCAAACGCCATCACCCCCAACACCGGCCCAAACACCTCCTCCCGGGCCACCGCCATCCCATGATCGATATCCGCCAAAATCGTCGGCCGCACATAAAACCCCTCACCCGCAACCTCATCCCCACCGATCACCACCCGCGCCCCTTCAGCCCGGGCCTGCTCGATATGGCGCAGTACCCCTTGCTGCTGCTTGCGCGACACCAACGGATTAATCGCCGCCTCACCGTCCATCCCCGCCCCCAACGGCATCGCCGACACCGCCGCCGCCAACCCCTCGACAAACCGGTCATACACCGAACGATGCACATAAAAGCGCGAAGCCGCCGCACACACCTGTCCGTTGTTCAGCAACCCACCCAGGATCGCCCCCTGGATCGCCTTATCAATATCCGCATCCGCCAACACGATCATCGGATTCTTGCCCCCCAACTCCAGGGCAAACCGCGTCATGTTCTCCATGCACGCCACCCCCACGCTCTTGCCCACCGCAGTCGAACCGGTAAACGACACCTTGCTCACCAACGGATGAGCAGTCAGAACGCCCCCCACCGACGCCCCGCCGCCGGTCACCACGTTGAACACCCCCGCCGGAATCCCCGCCTCCAGCGCCAGCTCCGCCAGGCGCATCGCCGTCAGCGGCGTTTCCATCGCCGGCTTGATGATCACCGTGCACCCGGTCGCCAGCGCCGGCATCAATTTCCAGGCCGCAATCAGCAGCGGGAAATTCCACGGCACGATGCCCACCACCACGCCCACTGGCTCGCGCTTGGTGAACGCAGTGAACCTGGCCCCCGGCGGCAAAGGGATGGACACGTCGAAGGTCTGCCCTTCGATCTTGGTCGCCCAGCCCGACATGTAGCGCATGAACTCCACCGTGGCGTTCAGATCCAGCCCCCGCGCCAGGTTGATCGACTTGCCCTGGCTCAGGGTTTCCAGCTGCGCCAGCTCCTCGGCATGGGCCTCAACCAACGCGGTGAAGTTCAGCAAAATCCGCTCACGGTCGGCCGGGCGCAATCCCGACCACACGCGGGACTTGAACGCCGCATGGGACGACTGCACCGCCTGCTCCACCACGTGCAACGGCGCGTCGAGGGTTTCGCACAGGGTTTGCCCGGTGGCCGGGTTGATCACCTTGATGTGTTCGCCCTCGGCAAATACCCATTGGCCATCGATAAAGCAGCCATGACGACGGTCCAGGAATGCAGCCACCTGCGGCAGGATTTCAACGTTGCTCATGATTCACCTGTATTCAATGTTGTTCTTTGAGAAAGCAGGCGACCGCTTGGCGATCGTCGGCCGAAGCCAGGCCCATGTAGGGCATGTAGGTGCCGGGCACAAACGCCTGGGGTTGGGTGATGAATTGCGCGATGGTCTCGGCTTGCCACTCGACGTTTTTGTCACGCATCGCCTGGGAGTAGCTGAAGCCCGCCAGGGAGCCGGATTTACGCCCGTAAACGCCTGCCAGGTTTGGCCCCATCATTGTCGCGCCGCCCTTCGCCACCGCATGGCACACGCTGCATTCGTTGGCGAAAACCTGGGCGCCACGGCTCTGGTCAGGGCCGCATTCAGCGGCGAATGCGCTGTGGGCCAGGACCAGCGACAGCAGGCCGGCCAGGGAAAATCTGTGTGCAGTGAACATAGAAAAACGACCTTGGAAATCATCGAAGTTGCCGACGATTGTCAGGGCTCAAGGTCGCTCGGGTTTTGCCCTGCGTGCCAGTCGTATTGGCCGGGCTGCCAAACCGTGGATTCTGGCAAGCACAGTCAAGTCTTTGGCAACCAGACAAAAGGCACGTCACTTCGCCAGCATTAGTATCGCGGCAGACCCCAACCCTGTGGTCATGAACAAGAATGGATGCCACACCATGCTCAAGTCCCCCTTGCTTCGTCTCTCGACCCTCGCGCTGATGATCGGCGCCAACCCGGCCGGCGCTTATGAGCTGTACGCCGATGACAGCAGTCATCTGAACGCCACGCTGGAAGCGGTATTCGGTGCCTTCCACAGCCAGCAGAACTACAGTCAATCCGGCCGCCTGGCCAAGGGCTCCTCGTCCTGGCGCGAGGGCTACGTGAAGTACGGCCTGAGCTTCGACAAAAGCTTCAGCGGCGCCGGCACCACCTACGGTGCGGCCAACCTGCTGAGTTCCGGCACCTGGGGCGACGGCGATGCCGCAGGTTTCAGCGACGGTTCGGAGCGCACCACGAAATTCGAAGACGCCTACCTCGGCTGGCGCTCGGGCAAGTTGTTTGAGGCCCTGGGCGAGAATGGCGTGGACCTGTCCTTCGGCCGCCAGAACATCGTGGTCGGCGACGGTTTCCTGATTGACGGCGACGCGCTGAACTTCGGCAAGGGCGTGGCCGATGGCGACCTCAATCGCGGCGGCGGCTACTACATCGCCGCCCGCAAGGCCTTCGACGAAACCGCCGTGTTGCGCCTGGGCGGCAAGGACGGCTGGCGCAGCGACCTGATGTGGCTCAAGTCCGATAACCGTGCCCAGGCCAAGACCGAGATGTACGTCGCCACCCTCGAACACGTGGCCGCCGAAGGCACCGTGGGGCTGACGTACATCGACACCACCGACGTCGACAAGCAGTACGCCTCCCCCACGCAGCTGGAACGCGATGGCATGAAGACCTACAGCCTGCGGGCCACGGGCAATGCCGGGGTGACCAACCTGTTCCTGTCCGGCGAATACGCCTGGCAGGACAAGCCCCACACCGGCAACGAAGACGCCTGGTACCTGGAAGCTGGCTGGACCTTCTCCGACGTGACCTGGACGCCGTATGTGAGCTACCGCTACAGCCGCTTCTCGGAAGGCTTCGACCCGCTGTTCTACGGTTTCAGCCGTGGCTACGGCACCTGGTTCCAGGGTGAAGTGGCGGGCAATTACGCCGGGCCGTTCAACAACAACTCACGCATCCAGAACGTCACGTTCAAGGTTTCGCCCCTGCAGAACCTCAACGTCGGCGCGGTGTTGTTCGACTTCAAGACCATCGACCGCAACCTCGGCAACAACGACGGCCACGAGCTGGACCTGTACGCCGAATGGCACGTCAACGACCACCTGACGGTGATGCCGCTGATCGGCCTGTACCAGCCGGACAAGAGCGCCGAGCAAGGCGGCACGCAGCTGGGCAACCACGATAAAAACCTCTACAGCCAAGTGGTGTTCGCCACTAACTTCTAAGCCCGGCCGGGGCGGTGGCGCCGCCATCGCCCCGCCTGGCCAAGGCCTTCGCAATGCACAAGAAATTCCTCACGATCCAGAGCAAGATCGCCCTGCTCGCCGGCCTCTGCCTGTTATTGGTGGTCGGCCTGCTGATGAGCCTGTCGCTGTACCAGACCCACCAGAGCAGCCAGCACGTGGCCCAGGCCAGCAGCGACATGCTCGCTGCCGCCGCCAAGGAACACATGCAGGCCCTGGGGCAAGTTCAGGCCATGCAGGTGCAACGCACCTTCATGCAAACCCATGAATACGGCCAGGGCTTGTCGCGTTATGTGCTGTACCTGCGGCAACTGCAACAACAGGGCAAACTGACCCGCCCAGAGTTGCGCCAGGAGCTGAATACCCAGCTGCGCCAGGCCCTGGTCGACAAGCCCGACCTGCTCGGGATTTACGTCATTTTCGAAGCCAATGCCCTGGACGGTGACGATGCCCACTTCGTCGACCAGGCCGCCGTCGGCAGCAACGAGGCCGGCCGCTTCGCCCAATACTGGGTGCAGGCCACCCCGGGTGAACTGACAGCGGTAGTCGGCGACGAAGCGCTGCTGGCCAATACCTCGCCCGGCCCCAGCGGCGCGCCGTACAACGCCTTCTACACCTGCGCCCGCGACACCGCCAGGGCCTGTGTGCTGGAGCCGTATTTCGACGAGGCTTCCGGCAGCCGCAAGCTGGTGACCAGCATTGCGTTCCCGCTGATGGAGCACGGCAAGGTGATCGCGGTGATTGGCCTGGACATCAACCTGGCGGCCTTGCAACAGGCCAGCCATACCAGCGCCGGGCAACTGTTCGACGGCCACGGGCAAGTCAGCATCGTCAGCCCCAAAGGCGTGATTTCCGCCTACAGCGAGGACGCCAGCCGCCTCGGGCAGCCGATCAGCGAAGTCATGCACGATGGCGCCCAGGTACTGGACGCGTTGCGCCAGGGGCAACCGCAAACCTTTGTCGATCAACAGCAAATCAAGCTACTCGAACCGCTGGCACCGATTGCCGGTGCCGCACCGTGGGGCGTTCTGGTGGGCGTGCCGCAGTCGGTGCTGCTGGCGCCGGTCACTGCGCTGCAACAGCAACTCGATGCCCAAGGGGTGAAAAGCACCGCCCTGGAACTGCTGCTGGGTGGCGGCTCGGCCCTGCTCGGCCTGCTATTGATCTGGTACGCCGCGCTGCGCATCACCCGGCCGCTGCAAACCCTGACCCGGGTGATGGAGGACATTTCCCGTGGCGAAGGCGACCTGACGCGGCGGCTGGAGGTGCAATCCCGGGACGAGATCGGCCAGTTGGCCAGCGCCTTCAACCGTTTTGTCGAACGTATCCACCAGTCGATCCGCGAAGTGTCTTCAGCGGGGCTCGGGGTCAACCAGGTGGTCAAGCGGGTGCTGCTGGCCTCGAATTCCTCGCTGAACAACTTCGATGAACAGGCGACCCGCACCAACAGTGTCGCGGCGGCGATCAACGAACTGGGCGCCGCCGCCCAGGAAATCGCCCGTAATGCCTCCGATGCGTCGCAGCAAGCCTCCGGCGCCCGGCAACAGGCTGAGGACGGGCGCCAGGTGGTGGAGCGCACGATTGCCGTGATGAATGAACTGTCGGGCAAGATCAGCGCCTCGTGCGTGCACATCGATGCGCTGAATCACAAGACGGTGAACATCGGGCAAATCCTGGAGGTGATCAAGGGCATCTCCCAGCAGACCAATCTGCTGGCACTGAACGCCGCCATTGAAGCGGCCCGGGCCGGTGAGGCCGGGCGCGGGTTTGCGGTGGTGGCCGATGAGGTGCGCAGCCTGGCCTATCGCACCCAGGAGTCGGCGCTGGAGATTCAGCAGATGATCGAAGAGTTGCAGGTGGGCGCACGGGAATCCGTCAGCACCATGACCGAGAGCCAGCAGCACAGCGAGGAAAGCGTGAGCATCGCCAACTTGGCGGGTACGCGGCTGGCCAGCGTGACGCAGAGGATTGGCGAGATTGATAACGTCAACCAGTCGGTGGCGGCGGCGACCGAGGAGCAGACGTCGGTGGTGGAAGCGCTGAATGTGGACATTACCGAGATCAATATGCTGAACCAGGCCGGGGTGGAAAACCTGCAGTCGACGCTGCAGGCCTGTACCGAGCTTGAGCGTGAAGCGGAACGCTTGAATCAGCTGGTGGGCAGCTTTCGCATCTGACCAACAACTGCCCCGCAGGCCCCATGTGGGAGCGGGCTTGCTCGCGAAGACAGAGTGTCAGCCACTGAATAGGTTTCTGATACACCGCCTTCGCGAGCAAGCCCGCTCCCACATTTGATCTCCTGAACCTTCAGCAATGGGCGCCAGCATGCTCAATCCGGTGAAACAGCCGGTTGAAGTACACCAGGCTGTCGCCCTGCCCCCGCACCCCAACCCGCGACAACTCCACGAACATCACCGAATGCGACCCTACCTCCTTGCACTCACTGATACGCCCTTCCAGCTGCACCAGCGCATCCCGCAGCACCGGCACCCCCGCCTCGCCTCCGTCCCACAGGTCCCAGGCAAACCGCTCCGCCATGGGCACCTGGGTCATCCCGGCAAAGTGCCGCGCCAGCTCTTCCTGCTCCCCGCACAGCACGTTCACGCACAGCTGCCCATTGGTACGGAACACATCATGGGTCGCACTCCCGCGGTTCACGCACACCAACACCGTGGGGGGCGAATCCGTCACCGAGCACACCGCACTCGCCGTGATCCCGCAACGCCCGCCCGGGCCGTTGGTGGTGATGATGTTCACCGCGGCCGGCAGTTGCGCCATGGCGTTGCGAAAGTCGATTTGCTGCTGGCTCAGGTCGGCCATGTCGGTGCCCCTTTACGGTCCGTGGGTGATGCCACAAGACTAAGACGCCCCGTGCGGCGCGACCATTCAGACGATCCCCATGCCGACTAGGTGGTTTCTTTATCGTCAGGGCCGTTCACACTGGGTATTCTGCTGGCAAGGCTCCACAGATGAGCCAATGTCCGCCGCAGCGTGCCCGCGTGCGAAAACAATAATTAGAAATTCTCGTGGCAGTCCCTGATGGAAATTCGCACACCGATTGTTTACATCGTTGATGACGACAAAGACCTGCGTACCTCGCTGGCCTGGCTGCTGGAGTCGGTCAGCGTAAAGGCCCAATGTTTCGCCGGGGCCGAAGAGTTCCTTGCGCACTACGACCCGCGCCAGCCCGCCTGCCTGGTGCTGGACGTGCGCATGCCGCAGACCAGCGGCTTCCAGTTGCAGGAGATCCTCAACCGGCGCGGCAGTACCTTGCCGACCATCTTCGTGTCGGCCCACGGCGACATACCGATGTCGGTCACCGCAATGAAAAACGGCGCGCTGGATTTCGTTGAGAAGCCCTACAACCCGCAACAGATGATCGACCGCATCCAGGCCGCGCTGAAGACCGCTGTACAGGCCCAGGCCGACCAGGAACAGCGCGAGCACCTGCAAGGCAAGCTGGCGCTGCTGACGAGCCGGGAGCGAGAAGTGTTGATGCTGGTGGTGGACGGCAAGGCGAGCAAGGTGATTGCCCGCGAGCTGAACATCAGCGTGAAGACCGTTGACGTGCACCGCACCAAGATCAAGGAAAAGATGGGCGTGACCAGCATCGCCATGCTGGTCCGCGAGGTGTTGTATCCCTAGGGCGCGATGATTGAATGTGGGAGCTGTCGAGCCTTGGCGAGGCTGCGATGGGATCGCTGCGGAGTACCTGTCAGACCGAGTGGCCTGCATCGCGGGCAAGCCCGGCTCCCACAGGAAAATGCATTCCAGGTTCGGGAGCGGCACGCATCAATGATGGCTATAGCGCTTGCGGTACTCGCCCGGTGACACGCCGAAGCGCGACTTGAACGCCGATGAGAAGTAGCTGGAGTCGGAGAAGCCCCAGGCATAACAGAGTGCCGACAGCTTCTGCTCCGCCGGCGAATGGCGCAGGGTTTCGGCGCAGAAATCCAGGCGTCGGTGCTTGATGTATTGCGCCACCACCAGCCCGCGCTTGGAAAACATCCGGTACAGCCCGCGCACCGACACTCCGACTTCCCGGGCGATCAGCTCCGGGCAGAGTTCTTCTGCACCGATGTGCGCATCGATGTAGGCGATGGTCTTGCGAAACTGCCGTTCCTGGGTGTCCACGCCGTTGTCCCGGGCGCTGATCCCCGGCAGCAGCAGGCTGACCAATGCATCCAGCACGGCTTCGCTTTCCTGCATGCCCAGGTCGTTTTGCTGGCGGGTGTCGAGCACCATCTGGCTGGCCATCAGCGCCAACGGCGTGCGCGCCGAGATCCGCGTCGCGCAGTTGACCGCCGTGAAGTGCGAACCGCGCTCCACTACCTGGCGCGGCAGGATCAGCGACAATTGCCGGGAGTTGTCGTGGTAGGTCATGTCACTGGGGCGGCAGGCGTCGATCAGGGCGATGTCACCGCAGCCCAGTTGCGCACGGTTGTCGCCCTGTTCCAGCTGCGCGCTGCCCTGCAACTGGAACACCGCGTAGTAGTGCCCTTCATTGCCCGTACTGACTTCCTTGCTGCTGCGATACAGATGCACCTGGGCCATATCGACCACGCTGAGCTTGATCGCGCCGCTGCGAAACTCGCTCAATTCCCCATAAAACCCCGCGCCCAGGGCGCGGGCATCGAAGCGTCCACAGGCCTGGTTAACCTGCTGCAACCAACGCTCGAACGATTCGTTACGTTGCACCGTTGAACTCATCATGACCGCAAGGCCTCACGTTTTTTATTTTTTTGGTCCCAGCAATCTTACGGGTAGCGCCGATCAAATATCCAATACCAGACGAGCGGAAACCGCCCGGGAAACACACGCGCAAATCTGCCGGTTGGCGGCCTTCTCCTTGGTCGACAGGCAATTGTCACGGTGCTCGGGCACGCCTTCCAGCACCTCGACAATGCAGGTGCCGCAGAGGCCTTCGCGGCACTCGGTGTCGATGTCGCAACCGTGGGCCTGCAATACGTCCACCAGGCTGGTATTCGCCGGTACTTGCAGCACCACGCCGGAGCTGGCCAGCTCCACCTCGAAACCACCGCTGGGCCCGACATTCACCGCTGGGTCGGCCTGGAAGTGCTCCAGGTGGATCGCTTCCTCGGGACGGCTGCGGGCCGCCACTTCCACCACCTTGTGCATGAACGGCGCGGGGCCGCAGGTGTAGACGTGGGCAGCCGCGCCCGCCTGGTCCAGGCAGGCGCTCAAGGCCGCATCCAGCGCGTCCGGCTCGACGCCATAGTGAAACTGCACATGCTCGCCGAATGTATCGGCCAACAGCTGGGTAAACGCCGCGTACTGCGCCGAACGTGCAAAATAGTGCAGGCGCCACGGCTGGCCGCTGTCGGCCAGTCGATAGGCCATGCTCAACAGCGGCGTCACCCCGATACCGGCGGCAAACAGCGCATGGGCCGGCGCCTCCGGGTCGAGGCGGAACAGGTTGCGCGGCGCGCCCATCTCCAGCTCCATGCCCTCCTGCACCTGCTCATGCAGTGCCAGGGAGCCGCCACGGGATTGCGCCTCTTTCTTCACCGCCACCAGGTACGCGCGGCCATCGTGGGGCGGGCTGCACAGCGAATACTGGCGGGTGACGCCGGTTGGCCCGGTAAGGTCCACATGGGCCCCGGGCTCATAACTGTCGAGGGGCTGGCCGTCACTGCGCACGAGGCGAAAGGAACGGATATCCAGCGCTTCATCGACGATGCGTTCGATCTTCACCTTCATCATTGCAGCACCTGAATCCTGTTGTTTCGGTTGAACGCTAACCTGTGGCGAGGGAGCTTGCTCCCGCTGGACTGCGCAGCAGGCCCACTCTCTTCGGCGATGACTAGCGCATGAACAGCCCGCCGTTGATGTCCCAGCACGCGCCCGTGATCGAGGCGGCGTGGTGGGCGATCAACAGCAGCACGGTGTCGGCGATGGTGTGCGGGTCGCCGAGGGTGCCCGTCGGGATAATCTTGAGGATCTGCTCCAGGCGCTCCGGCGCCACGGTTTCGCGCACCACCGGCAAATCAAGCGGGCCTGGCGAAATGCTGTTGACCGTCACGCCCCGGGGCGCCAGTTCACGGGCGAAGACCTTGGTCAGCGTAGCCACGCCGCCCTTGGCCGCGGCGTAATGCGCGCCAGTGGCAGTGCCGCCGTTTTGCCCGGCGAGGGAGGCGATATTGACGATGCGCCCGAACCCTCGTTCGGCGAAATGCGCACCAAACACCTGGCAGGCCACGAACGTGCCCCGCAGGTTGATCGCCATCGATTCGTCGAATTCCTCGGGTGTGATGTCCATCAGCGCCGCAACTTTCGACACCCCGGCGTTGTTCACCAGGATATCGGTGCCGCCCCAGCGCTCGCTGAGCAGGTCCCGGGCGCGAATAAAATCGGCCTTGTTGCGCACGTCCAGCTCGATGGCGACGGCGGTTTCGCCGCGGTTGTCGAGTTCAGAGGCCAGGCGCTGCACGCCGTCCAGGTGCACATCCGCCAGGCCCACGCGGTAGCCTGCGGCGTGCAGGCGCCGGGCGATGCATTCGCCGAGGCCACGGGAGGCGCCGGTTACAAGCGCGATTCGGTTCATCAGGATGTCCTCATCTCAACTGTGGGAGCGGGCTTGCTCGCGAATGCGGTGTGTCAGTCAATGCATGTGGCGACTGATCCACCGCATTCGCGAGCAAGCCCGCTCCCACATTGGTTTTGTGTCGTTGTTTGAATCGTGCTTACAACAGAAAGCCGAGTGCACTCAGGCTGTCGGTGGAATTGATCAGCCGCACCACCTTGCGCTCCAGGGTCGCGACCCCGGCGCTGAACCGGATGCGGTAATTCAGGTCGGCCACAAACGGCGTGTGTACTCCGCGCTTGTAGGCGTACAGCAGCTGCGCACAGTTAACCTCCACCACCTCGCCCGCCGCTTCCACCAGGGTGAATCGCGACACACTGCGCACGGTTTTCGCCGCATCCACCGCCGACGGTGAATACCCCGCCGTCAGCCGTTCGATGCGCAGGTCACGCATGCGCGCATCGTCATAGGCGTAGTTGAGGTTGGCTTCAAAATCCTCGGTGTCCGGGTCGATCGGCACGACGTAACGCCCGCTCTCGCTCCACAACGCGGCCCATTGCACGTAGTCCTTGTGGTCCAGCAGTTCGGCTTCACGCCAGATGAATTCGATGGCCTGGGCCAGCGGTGCGGTAAAACCAGTCAGGGTGTTCATTGGCTCATCATCCTTTTCCACATGTCATAGGCCCCGCGCATGCCGCCTTCATCAGTGGCGTGGGATACCTTGTCGCCGTTGTCGGCCAGCACTTCGCGGTTCAGGCCACGGTTGACCAGGATCGGTGCGTCCACGCCGGCATACGAGCCGCGTTGCACCCGGTCCCAGGCTTCGGCGTCGTCGGGGCTGCCAAAGCCGAACGGGCCCTGGAAGTGTTCGTGGATGCGCAGGCGCTCGCGGTTGGCAACCTGTGGGCCGCCCTCCATGCCCAGGGCGACGTGGCGGATTTCGGTCTCGGTGACCGACACCGGGCGCAGCACCCGGAAGAACGACATCGACATGGCGACATTGGGAAACAGGTTGAGGTTGAACCCGGCGCCGTGCAGCGAGCGCACGATGCGTCGCACCTGGGCCGGCTCCATGGTTTTCGACAGTTCTTCGGTGACGTGGGCGAAACGCTCCTGCAACTGCTCGGTACCGTCGTCGTGGTCCAGGTCGACATGCTCGGGCACCATCACCATCACGCTGTGGCCATTGCCCAGGGAATGGGTGACGGCCTGCTCGTCGGTCATGAACGAGAGCATTTCCGAGGTCTCGGCGTCCACCGACGACATGAACGACTTGTGCACGATCGGGAAGTGGTAGCCGTCGGTGGTGTTTTCCAGCTGGATCTTCCAGTTGCCCTTGAAGCTGAACTTGTGTTCGCCCTGGGTCTTGATCGGGTAGCCGGCGCCCTGCTTCATGAACAGGTCCATCCAGTGTTTGGCGCCGCCGAGGAAGTCGGCCAACGGTTCGATATCGTCGTTGTAGCTGGCGAATACCATCCCGGCGTAGCTGTCCACCCGCAGGCTGGTCAGGGGTAACTCGGACTTTTCCAGGATGCCTTCGTAGCCGTCCGGGTAAGGCAGCGCCCGCAGCTTGCCGTCCAAGCCATAGGACCAGCTGTGATACGGGCAGGTGAAGCCGGTGGCGTTGCCCTTGTGCTTCTCGCAAACCGTGGCGCCACGGTGGCGGCAGCGGTTTTCCAGCACGTTGATCGCGCCTTTCTTGTCGCGCACCACAATCACCGGGCGCCGGCCGATGGTCGCGGTCTTGAAGTCGCCGCTGTTGCGCACTTCGCTTTCATGGGCGACCCAGACCCAGGTGCGGTAGAAGATCTTTTCCAGTTCGGCCTCGAACAGCGCCGGGTCGTTGTACAGCGAGACGTCGACGCGATCGTGCTTGACCAACTCGTCGAGGCTTTTCGATTTGGCAATCAGCCGGTATTCATGGGTACTCATGGAGCCCTCCTCAAGGCGTTGTTCTTATTGGCGAGCCGTGATGCTCTGCTGCAGTTGTGCGCCGAGGGCACACACCCATTCGTCCTGGCCCTTACGGCCGACAATCTGTAGCCCGACCTTCAGCCCGCTGTCGGCCAGGGTCACCGGCACCGTCAGCGCCGGGTGGCCGCTGAGGTTGAATGGCCGCACCAATGGCGTCATGCGGGCCACGGCCTGGCTGCCGTTGCGGGCTTCGGCCAGGGTCGGCGGCAGGTCTGGCATCGTCGGCAGCAGCAACACGGAGAATTCTTCGAGCGCGGCGTCCACCTGGTGGCTGAAGCGGGTGCGCACGACTTCGGCTGCGGCCAAATCAGCAGCGCTGGTGCGGCTGGCAGCCAACAAGCGTTGTTCGACATCCGCACCGATCAGCCCCTTGCCGGTGAGGTGACCGAAGGCTGCCCAGTTTTCCACGTTAATCACCGTAAGGCCGGCGCCGAACGCCGTGTCAAAGTCGTCCAGATGCAGACGCTGCTGACGCCAGCCGGCCGCGTCGACGGCAGCCATCAGGCTCGCCTTCAGCCATGGCTCACAGGCCACATCCAGAAAGCCCACCGGCACGCTGCCGGACGGCGCCGCCTGTGGCTGGAAACCCGGGCAAATCACCTGCATCGCGGCAATCAGGTCCTGCATGTTCGCGGCGAACGGCCCGACGCAATCGAGGCTGGATGCCGCCGGTTGCGCGCCAATGCGGCTGACTCGGCCATAGGTCGGTTTCAACCCGGCAATCCCGCAGCACGCCGCCGGCACCCGCACCGAGCCGCCGGTGTCGGTACCAATGGCGATATCCGCCAGGCCCGCCGCAACCGCCGCGGCCGAACCGCTGGAGGAGCCGCCCGGCACGCGATCCGGCGCCTGGGGATTGACGGGCGTACCGCTCCAGTCGTTGATGCCGGTGACGCCAAATGCCAGTTCATGCAGGCTGGTCTTGCCGACGATCTGCCAGCCGGCATCCAGGACCGCCTGCACCACGTGCGCATGCCGCGTCGCCGGCGGAGCATCGGCAAAGGCACGACTGCCCGAGCGGGTCGGATACCCGGCGATGTCGATGGAATCCTTGATGGCCACGCGTCGGCCGCTGCCACCGAGTAAAAATTCGCTGACGAAGGTACTCATGGGTTCACCCCCAACATGCTATTGAACAGGCGCTGCGTACGGAAATGCGCGATCAGCCAGGTGCCGTCGACACGGCGAAAATCGATGGTCAGCCGCGTGCCGAACAACTCGCTGCGCTGGTCGGCGTAGGTGGAAATCTGTTGCATGATCCACTGCCCTGCAGCCGCGCTGCCGTCTACCTGGATCGACTCACTGGTGAGGTAATGCAGGTTCAGCGCAAAGTGTTCCGACGGTGGCAGGTAGCTGCCGACAAACGCCGCCACCGCGTCGCGCCCCCGATGCTGGCCGAAGGTCTGCGCGGTACTTGTGCCAATGCCTTCCCACACCGCATCCACGGTGAACAACTCGGCCAACTCGCGAACGTTGGTCGCCGCCCGGGGCACGTCGCACAGGTCCATGTAGCGCGCCATCAAGCGCCTTACCTGGCTCTCCCCTTCAAGGGTTTCAACACGCTGCAACAGGTCCATGGCTCACACCCTGGCCGCTTCGGGAATGGTCAGCGGGCGGCCGATCCGTGCTTCGACCTTGGCGTAGCGCCACAGGCTGTATTCACCCACCGGCGTGGTACGGAACAGGTTGCAGGCGTCGATCACCGACTGGTGGCAGTCGACGTCGGCCATGATGTAGACGGTCCACGGCGAGGTGGTCGACGGGCCGACCATCAAGCGGTCGTCATCCATCGCCCCCAGCACGTTGACGCCCGGCATGGCGCCGAGGTCGCCCATCATCTGGCTGAAGCCTTTCCACACGCTCAGGCCTTCGCCGGTAGGCAGGTCGAAAAAGTTCTGGGTGATGCCGATGCAGAAGACGACGCGCAGCGGTTCTTGAGTGGCTTGGGACATGGGTTGATCCTTGAAAGTCAGATGTAGCCAGGAAATGGAGGAACGCCGAGGAACACCGAGCCCGCGCCGTCGTACAGGCCTTCGCTGAGGAAGGCGTGCTGGGTCACCACCATGGCGTCGCGCAGGTAGCGTTGCAGCGGGTGGCGCAGGTAGATCGCGGTGGTGCCCGCCAGGCTGTAGGCGCTCTGCACCACGGCGGCGCCGGCCTGGGACACGTGAATGGCGGTCAGGCGCAGCAGGCTGGTTTGCTCGGCCGTGACCGGGTTGCCGGCGAGGATCGAGTTCCACACTTGTTCGGTGGCGCCGTAGAAAAAGCCCCGAGCGGCGCTCAGCCGGGCTTCGGCCTTGGCGATTTCGATGCGCACGTAGGCGCGGTCCGCCAGTTTCGGTGCGCCGGTGATGCCGCTGCCGCTGGCCATGGCGCTGATTTCATCGAGGGCCGCGCGGGCCAGGCCGAGGTTGACCACCGCCAGCACCTGGGCGGCGTAGGCAATCGAGGGATAACGAAACAGCGGCTCGTCGATGGTGGCGGCGCCGCCACGAATGAAGGTCCAGCGCTCGTCTATGTATTGGTCGGTAACTCGCAGGTCATGGCTGCCGGTGCCCTTGAGGCCGACCACGTCCCAGTTTTCGATGATTTCAACCTGGCCGGGCTTGAACACGGCAGTGCGTGGCTTGCCGCCCGCCGCACCGATGCCCACGCCCAGCAGGTCGGCGCCTTTGCAGCCGCTGGCAAACTTCCAGGTGCCGTTGACCTGCCAGCCGCCCTCGACGGTTTCCGCCGGCTGCAACGGGAACAGGCCACCGGCAAACACCAGATCGGGGCTGTCGGCATACAGTTCGGCGAGGGTTTCCTGGGGCAAGGCCGCAAGATACACCCCGGCGCTGCCGAAGCTGGCGACCCAGCCGGCGGAGCCATCGGCTTCGGATATGCGCTCGATCATCTGCAAGAACGTTGCGGGGGCCAGGGCATCGCCGCCGAAACAACGGGGCGTGGCCGCCCGGTAGATGCCCACCTGCTTGAAGCGTTCGATCATGTCCCGTGGCACGTGGGAGCCGGCGTCGAACTCGTCGCGGCGCTGGCGCACTTCATCGAGCACCTGCTGGAACAGCGCGGGCTGCACGTCGGGTAAAGCGTCTGGTTGCACGAGGGCCGAACGCAGCATGGGCTTTCTCCGTTGTAGTTGTTATGGACGCCGTGTCGGGCGTTGATAGGTCCAGTGTAAAAAGCCCGACCACCGTCAACTATTGGGGCGTGCAGCCCACCGGCTAAAGAAATCCCCTAGTGCGCCCCCGATTACTTCTGAGCGTGCCCCCGGATGCAAACCGGTATAACTTGCCACCGTAGTCGTCCCCTCCACCGCCAAGGGCTACGCGATGTACCTACCCAATAACAATGATTTCCACACCCTGATCGAAGCCATGCCGATCTGCACCATCCTTCACGATGCGCAGAGCAAGGACATCCTCTGGGCCAACACCGCGGCGCTGTCGGCGCTGGGGTTTACCCTGGAAGAACTGATCCCGCTCAAGGCCCCGGACATGACCCGGGACGCACCGAAGTACAAGCGCTCCATCGGCCTGCGTTGGCTTGAGCGCGCGGCCCGCAGTGGCCAGCGCACCATCGAGTGGTGTTATCGCTCCAAGGCCGGGGTGGAGATTCTTTCGGAAGCGGTCGCGACGCTGGTGCACCTGGACGGGCGCGACGTGCTGATGGTGCAGTTCCGGGATATTTCCCGGGAAGACAAGGTGAAGCGGGACCTGATCCGCGCCGAGGAAGCCCGGCGTGTCAGTGAACAGCAGCTTGAATACCTGGCCCGATACAACGCCATGGGCGAGATGGCGGTGGCGATTGCTCATGAGTTGAGCCAGCCACTGGCGGCCACGCGCAATTTTATCGAGGGGGTTTTGATTCGTCTGGGCGATACCCACAGTGCCGACCAGGGGGTGAACTGGGGGCTGCAAAGTGCCGTGCGGCAGGTCGAGCATGCGTCAACGATCATCAAGAGTGTGCGTGATTATGTGGTCAAGCTGGAGCAGAGCGCGGAGTGGGTGGACCTCAATGAGTTGCTGCAGGAAACCCGATATTTCATCAGCCTGCGGGCCGAGCCGAGTCAGGTGCGGCTGGAACTGTTCCCCAGTATTGAACCGCTGATGGTGCTTTGTGAAAAAGTGCTGATCGGGCAGGTGATTCTGAACCTGGCATTCAATGCTATTGAAGAGATGAGCGAGCTGCCCGTCGAACGTCGGGTGCTGCGGCTGCATGCCTGCCGTGATGGAAACGTGGCGCGGTTGAGTGTCGAGGATTGTGGACGCGGGATTCAGGCTGTGGCGCGGGAGAAAATCTTTGACGGGTTCTTTTCGTCGAAGGTGGGTGGTAACGGGATTGGGCTGGCGTTGTGCAAGAACATCATTGGTCGGCATCAGGGGGATATCTGGGCGCAGAATCTGGAGCCGTGTGGGGCGGTGTTTAGTTTTTCGTTGCCTTTGGTGGGGTCTTGAGATGGGGGGGTATATCCGTTTCTTCGGTAACGGCCACCTATGGTTCCGCTCTTACAGCGGGTCACTTTTTTACAAACGCCTAAAAAAGTAACCAAAAAACGCTTTGCCCCACCACTCGGTGCCTCGC
>NZ_JACAPX010000012.1:206169-206469 GCF_013385435.1 Pseudomonas sp. F9001 | reverse complement strand
AGATCAAAAGCAGATCAAAAGCGAGAGCACAGCGGCCTCCCGGCCGGCTTGAGTGTTAAAAGCAAAGGCAAGATCCAGAGCGAAAGCGAAATCTGAAGCTGGTGCAGCTCTGCTTTTCTGTGGGAGCTGGCTTGCCTGCGATGCAGACAACTCGGTTTTTCAGATACACCGAGGCGATGCCATCGCAGGCAAGCCAGCTCCCACATTTGACCGTGCCCGCTTTAGCTTTTGATTTTGCTCTTCAACACTCAAGCCGGCCGGGAGGCCGCTGTGCTCTTGCTTTTGATCTTGATCTTAGGC
>NZ_JACAPX010000012.1:118926-206016 GCF_013385435.1 Pseudomonas sp. F9001 | reverse complement strand
GCTGTAAGAGCGGAACCAATACCAGCCATAACAAAAATAACGGATATACACCCTACCCCAAACCATTGGCACAGACACACAACCACTTGGCAGACACAACAATTCTTGCAATCGCCCCACAAGGCAGAATCCACTTGCAAGAATCTGCCAAAGCACCCGCGATTAGCAAAACACAATAATTCAGGGAGTGCCCCTAATGCGAAGCAACAGGATCAACGTACAGTCAGCGCTGGGTCTGGGCCTGCTTGTACTCGGCTTGAACAGCGCCCAGGCGGATTTACCGCCAGACACCATCGGCCAGACCACCCTGGCCTTTCCACCGGAAGCCCACCGCGCATTCGTGGTAGACGTCGAATTCGAAAGCTTCGTGGTCGGCCGCGTCACCGTGGTAGATCCCGACAAGAAGCGCGTCCTCGGCATGGTCCCCACCGGCTTCGCCGCGCCCTCGGCCCTGAGCCACGACCAGAAGACCCTGTACAGCGCCGACATCTACTATTCCCGCGGCACCCGGGGCGATCGCACCGATGTGCTCACCGCCTGGGACAGCTCCAGCCTGTCGCCCGCCTGGGAAGTGCTGATCCCGAACAAACGCGCCGAATCCCTGACCCAGCGCTATGGGCTGAAGACCAGCGGCGATGACCGCTTCGTCTATGTCTACAACTTCACACCCTCCACCTCCGTGACCGTGGTCGACACCCAGTCCCGCTCCGTCACCGCCGAAATCGCGATCCCGGGCTGCGTACTCAATTACCCGGTCGGCACTCGCCGCTTCGCCTCCCTGTGCGGCGACGGCAGCCTGCAAGTGGTGACGCTGAACGAGCAGGGCCAGGAAACCTCGCGCAACCGCACGCACTTCTTCGACCCCAACGCCGAGAAGCTCAACGAACGCGCGGTGAACGTGGGCGACACCTACTACTTCACCACCACCACCGGCACCATCCGCCCGGTAGATTTCTCCGGCGATGAGCCGAAAATCCTGCCGTCCTGGTCACTCACCACCGACGCGGAAAAGAAAACCGGTTGGGCCCCGGGTGGCTGGCAGTTGATGGCCGTGGCACCGAAACTCAACCGCATGTACGTGCTGATGCACGACAACCACGAGCCGATGAAGTGGGAAGACCCGAGCACCATCATCTGGGCCTATGACCTCAAGACCATGAAGAAGATAGCCACCCTGGAAGCCCCGACCCCGGTCTGGAGCATGCAGGCCACCGGCGACGACAAGCCCCTGTTGCTGGGCGCCGACGTCGAAGGCGGCTTGCAGATCTTCGACCTCAAGACCAACAAACTCACCGGTAGCATGGCCAAGGTAGCGAAGACCGCAACCCAGATCATGAGCTACTAAAGAGGTTCGGCCATGCATATCGACCCGATCTTCATCATTGCCAGCGCCCTCGCCATCGCGGTGTTGCTGGCCAGTGCCGCGACCCACAAGTTGCGCGCACCGGCACGCTTCGCCCGGCAACTGGCCGATTACCAGTTGCTGCCAGAGGCAGTGACTCGCCCCGCCGCCCGGGTAATCCCGGTGCTGGAACTGGTGATTGCCTTTGCCCTGCTGGTGCCGGCCAGCCGTTCCTGGGCCGCCCTCGGCGCCGCCGGCCTGATTGCACTGTACGCCGCCGCCATTGGCATCAACCTGTGGCGCGGCCGCCGGGACATCGACTGCGGCTGCGCAGGCCCCGACCAGGCGCAGCCATTGCGGCCGATCCTGCTGTTGCGCAACGGCGCACTGGTGGCCGTGGCCCTGCTGGCCAGCGTGCTGCCGATTGCCCGTGACCTGGTTTTTTTCGACGGCTTCGTCACCGTCGCCGCCAGCGCCGTCGCGCTGCTGATTTACGCCGCAGCCGATGGCCTGCTGGCGAACTCCCCTCTTCTGCTCAAACTGATTGGTAGGTGATCAATGGAAGGCCTTATTGTTTCCAACGTACTGCTGTGGGTACTGCTGCTGGCGCTGGCGTTTGCCGTGATGGGCCTGGTGCGCCAGATTGGTGTGCTGCACGGGCGCATCGCCCCGGCCGGCGCACTGATGGTCGACAAGGGCGTGGCGGTGAATGAGCCGGCCCCGCAAGTCACCGCTTCCGACCGTAAAGGCCGCCCGGTGAACTTCGGCTATGCCGGTGAGAAGAACCAGTTGCTGTTCTTCCTCTCGCCCACCTGCCCGATCTGCAAATCCCTGTTGCCGGCGATCAAGTCCATCGCCAGGGAACAGGCTGACCGACTCGATGTGGTGTTTATCAGCGACGGCGACATGGAAGCCCAGCACGCGCTGATCACCGAACACAAGCTGGACGACGTCACCTACGTGGTCGGCCCGGAAGTCGGCATGACCTACCAGATCGGCAAGCTGCCGTATGCCGCGCTGATCGACAAGAGCGGCACCTTGCGCGCCAAGGGCCTGGTCAATTCCCGCGAGCACCTGGACAGCCTGTTCGAAGTCGAACACCTGAAAAGCGCGACGCTGCAGGAATACCTCAACAGCCAGCCGCAGCCCCACGACCACAGCCACGGCCATAGCCACTGATTAAGGCAGGGAGACTCTCATGAAATTGCTGGATCTGTTATTCGAGCGCTCGACCCGTCGCCTGGCCGACACCACGTCGCGACGCAAACTGTTGGCCCGTATGGGTTCGCTGATGGTCGCAGGCGCCGCGTTGCCCCTGCTGCTGCCCCTGGACCGCACCAGCAAGGCGCTGGCTGCCGATAACCCGAAAGCCGGTGACCCGGGCGACCCGAACAGTTGCGACTACTGGCGCTACTGCTCCATCGACGGTTTCCTGTGCAGTTGCTGTGGCGGTTCGGTGACCTCCTGCCCACCGGGCACCGAGGCGTCCCAGGTGACCTGGATCGGCACCTGCCGCAACCCGGCGGATGGCAAGGACTACATCATTTCCTATAACGACTGCTGCGGTAAGCAAAGCTGCGCCCAGTGCGCGTGCACGCGTAACGACAGCGAGGAACCGGCATACCGGCCGTTCAACAACAACGATGTGAACTGGTGCCTGGCGGCCAAATCCCACATCTACCACTGCACGGTCTCGATCATTCGCGGCGTCGCGGTTTAACTCACCCTTGTGGCGAGGGAGCTTGCTCCCGTTGGAGTGCGAAGCGCTCCCAGAGATCTTGGGGCCGCAGCACAGCCCAACGGGAGCAAGCGCCCTCGCCACAGGTCAGTGCAAGAGGCTTGTCATGCGTACGTTGTTTTTGCTGAGCTTGATGTGTGTCTTCGCCACCCCGCTCGCCCAGGCTCGGGCCATTCCCAATCCAAACCAGAAGCACGCACCGGGCAATGAGTCGCCGCAAACGCCGATCGCCCAGGCCGGGTACAGCGTGGCGACCAACTATCAGCTGCAGTGTGCCGGCTGCCATCTGGGCAGCGGCATGGGCTCGGCGGCCAACGACACACCGAGGATGACCGGGTTTGTCGGCAACTTTCTGAAGGTGCCAGGCGGGCGGGAGTTTTTGGTACGGGTGCCGGGGATGTCGCAGTCGGCGCTGAACGATGGGCAACTGGCGGATTTGCTGAACTGGCTGATGCGCCCGGACGGGATGGCGGGCAAGAGTACGCCGGTGGATTACAAGCCCTATAGCGCCGAGGAAGTCACTGAATTGCGGCACAAAGCGATGCTCAATCTGCCGGGCACAAGGGCGGGGTTGATCAAGGAGATGCGGGCGCAAGGGATTGCGATTGAAGATGGAATGCCCAACTGAACGAAACGCGATCCAAATGTGGGAGCGGGCTTGCTCGCGAATGCGGTGTGTCAGTCACCCAATGCATCAACTGAACCACCGCATTCGCGAGCAAGCCCGCTCCCACATTTTTGATCGGCGTATCCCCTGATCAGGCGTGTTGTTTGCGGTACTCACCCGGCGCAATGCCGAACCGTGACTTGAACGCCGTCGAAAAATAACTCGAATCCGAAAACCCCCACGAGTACCCCAGCACCGAAAGCTTTTCCTCCACCCTGGATTGGCGCAGGGATTCAGCACACAAATCCAGCCGTCGGTTCTTGATGTACCGTGCCACCACCAGGCCCTTGCGGGCAAAGATCCGGTACAGCCCGCGCACCGACATCCCCACCTCCCGCGCCAGCCACTCGGGGCACAGCTCTTCGGAGCGAATGTGCTGGTCAATGCACTCCAGCGTCTTGCGGAACACTCGCTCATGGGCGTCGCTGCCCTCGCCCGCCTGGCTGATCGCCGGGCGCAGCAGGTTGATGATCGCCTCCAGCGTCGCCTCGCTTTCCTGCAAGGTCAGGTTGTCTTGCCGGGTAGCCTCCAGAATCAGCTGCCGGGACAGCATCGCCATCGGCGACGTCGCCTCGATCCGGTGCCCGCATTTGACCGGGTTGAAACGCAAGGTCTGCTCCACCAGGTACGACGGCAGGATCAACGACAACTGCCGCGAATTCTCGCTGTAGGTGAAGTCGCTGGGGTGCGCCGCATCGATCAGGGTAATGTCGCCGGCGCGCAACAGCGCCTTGCTGTCACCCTGGGCCATGCCGGCCGTGCCGTCGAGCTGGAACACGGCAAAGTACTTGCCGCCCTCGCCCGCCGCGATTTGGCTGGGGGTACGAAACAAGCGAGCCTGGCAGGCGTCGACAAAGCTGAGTTTCAGCGCGCCGCTCTGGTACTCGCGGATCTGCCCGGAAAAACCATCCCCCAGGATCTGCCCATCGAATGCGCCACAGATCTGATTGATCTGATGGATCCATTGGTCGAACCCATCACAGCGCTGTGCAATTGAAGACATCATGTTCAGGCCTCACGCAGGCTTATTTTTATTCTCTACGCCACATCACTCCACCCGTTCTCCTGAACAGCGTCGCTCCTTATTTCAGGCCTCCGAACCGCCGGTAAAAGCTTTCGCCAACGTCCGGCAACGGGCCGTCGGCAGTTTCCAGCGCGCTGTTCAGCCATTCCTCGGCCTTGGCGTAGATCAACCGGTAAATATTGCGGCACAACTGGCGGGCGGCGCGGCCTTCCCAATCGCCGGGGAGCAATTCATCGGGTAATTGCGGGTCGCGCAGCAGCAGTTTGCGGTACTCATGGATAAGCAGGACCCGTGCCAGGAAACAATCCGCAGGCTGTAGCTGTTCCTGCTCGCGAAGCGCTTGCCAGAGCGGTCGGAACAGTTGGATGAACTCGCTGTAATGGGCCGCCAGCTCCTCGATGTTCCAGCTCTCGCGCACCTGCACCCGCAGGGCCTTGGAGGCCAGTACATCCTGGGCGGTGGTTTCGAAGACGATGGTGTCTTCCTGGGCGCCGAGGTCGAGCAAGGTGGCGTTGACGTCGGCGCGGTCGCTGCGTGGGCAGGCCAGCACGGTCGGGGCAATCGCACCAAAACCTTGCCACTCCAGCTCTTCACGCACTTGTTTGCGCTTGTCCTGGGTCAACTGCGTGAGCATCACCAGGCACCATGAACCATCCCATGCCGGCACGCTGGAGCTGTAGACCCGCTTGAAGGCCTTGTCGAAACGCCGACGCCCGGCACCGGTCAGGCTGTAGTAGCTGCGGCGCCCGACTTTTTCGGCGGTCAGCCAGCCTTCCTTGGTCAGGCGGAAGATCGAGGTGCGGATCAGCCGTTCATTGATGCCGATGGGTTCGAGCAACTGGATCAGGCTGCCCAGCCACACCGTCCCGCCGTGGGGTTCGATGGCGTCCCCGTACAAGGTGATGATCAAGGAACTGGCGCGAATCGGCGTCTGCTCCTGGAAGCGGGTAATCAGTTGGTTCAGGGGTGTCAGTGACGACATGGGCGTACCGAGGCAAAAAGAGAAAATATACCGTTTTTAGCGGCGTCGGGATGCAGGCGATTCATCTGCCCTTGGGCCGCAGGCCGCTGTCGCTGATGCGTGGGCGATCAGCTTCCGGTGCGCTCAGGGGTGCGCATTCCTGCATCTGCTCCAGGCAACGCTGAGCCAGGCGCTGGTATTCACGAGTGCCGGTTTGTTTCCAGTGCACCTCTTCATCACTGAGGCTGCGCTTGACGCTGGCCGGCGCGCCCATCACCAACGACTGCTCAGGGCACTCGAAACCGGCTTTGACGAACGCCGCCGCCGAGACGAACGAGCGAGCGCCGATACGGGCGTTGTCCATCACCACCGCATTCATGCCCACCAGCGCATCGGTGCCGATCCGGCAACCGTGCAGCACGGCGCCGTGGCCGATATGGCCGTTGCGCTCGACCACCGTATCGCTGTCCGGGAAGCCGTGCATCACGCAGGTGTCCTGCAGGTTGGCGCCTTCTTCGAGGACGATGCGCCCGAAGTCGCCGCGCAAACTCGCCAGCGGCCCTACATAGCAATGGGGGCCGATGATCACGTCGCCGATCAGTACCGCCGAGGGATGGACGTAGGCCGTGGGGTCGACCACCGGGGTCAGGCCGTCGAGGCTGTAGCAAGTCATGGGGATTCCTTTTATGGCGTACTCGCAAAGCGATGCCGATCTTGGCTTGTTTTGTATCACATCATTTTTACAAGCACAAAGCTGAAAAAGCGTATCGCTTGAATCAGGTGTCGCCGTGGCTTGATACGGTGCCGCTGATAATCGACGTAAAGCCAATAAAATAGGGGATTTATCAGGTATTTACCGACCAGCACAGCGAGCAGTTCATTTTCATCAAACTCAAAACAAGACACACCAAATCAATTTTATCGTTGCATTTATGTATCACGTTAAAGCTATACTCCGGCAAAACCGGCTGACCACGCCGATCCAATAATGAGCCGGCTGACCGCCGAGCGTGCACCGTGAGGGCCTCACGACCATGAACTTCGAACACATCCTGTTTTCCATCGAGGCCGGCGTCGCCCTGCTCAGCCTCAATCGCCCCGACCAGCTCAACAGCTTCAACACGCAGATGCACGGCGAAGTCCAGCAGGCGTTGAAGCAAGTCCAGGAAAACCCCGACGTGCGCGTGCTGCTGCTGACCGGTGAAGGCCGCGGCTTTTGCGCCGGGCAAGACCTCAGCGACCGCAACGTGGCACCCGGCAGCGCGGTGCCGGACCTGGGCGAATCCATCGAGAAGTTCTACAACCCGCTGATCCGCCAACTGCGCGACCTGCCTTTGCCGGTGATCTGCGCGGTCAACGGCGTGGCGGCCGGTGCCGGCGCGAACATCCCGCTGGCCTGCGACCTGGTGCTGGCAGCACGCTCGGCGAACTTCATCCAAGCCTTCTGCAAGATCGGCCTGATCCCCGATTCCGGCGGCACCTGGACCCTGCCGCGCCTGGTGGGCATGGCCCGCGCCAAGGCGCTGGCCCTGCTGGGCAACCGCCTGAGCGCCGAGCAGGCCGAGCAATGGGGCCTGATCTACCGCTGCGTGGACGACGCCGAATTGCGCAACGAAGCCCTGACCCTGGCCCGCCACCTGGCCACGCAACCGACCTACGGCCTGGCGCTGATCAAGCGCAGCCTGAACGCCAGCCTGAGCAACAGCTTTGACCAACAACTGGAGCTGGAGCGCGACCTGCAACGCCTGGCCGGGCGCAGCGAGGATTACCGCGAAGGCGTCGCCGCCTTCATGGAAAAACGCAGCCCAAGCTTCAAGGGCCGCTGAAAGGAGCGCACCACATGACCAACCATGAAGCCATGAACCTGGCCAACCAATGCGCCCAGGCCATGTTCAGCCGCGATGCCGCCAGCCAGGGCATGGGCATGCGCCTGCTCTCGGTGGCGCCGGGTTGCGCACGACTGGGCATGAGCGTGCGCGCCGACATGATCCAGGGCCACGGCACCTGCCACGGCGGCTACCTGTTTGCGCTGGCGGACTCGGCATTCGCCCTGGCCTGCAACAGCTATAACGACGCCACCGTGGCGCTCGGCTGCAGCATCGACTACATCGCCCCGGCCCACCTGGGCGACACCTTGAGTGCCGATTGCCGCGAGCAAAGCCGGTCGGGTCGCACCGGCAACTACGACGTCCGTATCGAAAACCAACTGGGCCAGCTGATTGCGCTGTTCCATGGCAAATCCTACAAAGTGCGCGGCACGGTGCTGGCGCAGGAGAATCCGAATGAATGACGCCTTGATCATCGACGCAGTCCGCACCCCGATCGGCCGCTACGCCGGCGCCTTGAGCAGCGTGCGCGCCGACGACCTCGGAGCGGTGCCGCTGCGCGAACTGCTGCGCCGCCACCCGCAAGTGGACTGGAGCAGCGTCGACGATGTGATCTACGGCTGCGCCAACCAGGCCGGCGAAGACAACCGCAACGTGGCGCGCATGTCGGCGCTGCTGGCCGGGCTGCCGGTGAGCGTGCCGGGCACCACCCTCAACCGTTTGTGCGGCTCGGGGCTGGACGCCATCGGCAGCGCGGCCCGGGCGATTCGCTGTGGCGAGGCTGGCTTGATGCTGGTGGGCGGCGTGGAATCGATGTCCCGGGCACCGCTGGTAATGGGCAAGGCCGAACAGGCGTTTTCCCGCGATGCGCAGCTATATGACACCACCATTGGCTGGCGCTTCGTCAACCCGCTGATGAAAAAGGCCTACGGGATCGACTCGATGCCGGAGACCGCTGAAAACGTCGCCGAGCAGTTCAATATCTCCCGTGCCGACCAGGACGCGTTTGCCCTGCGCAGCCAGCAACGTGCAGCCGCCGCCCAGGCCAGCGGGCGCCTGGCCAGGGAAATCGTCGCGGTGGAAATTCCCCAGCGCAAAGGCCCGGCCAAGGTGGTGGAACACGACGAACATCCCCGCGGCGACACCACCCTTGAACAACTGCAGAAACTCGGCACGCCATTCCGCGAGGGTGGCAGCATCACCGCCGGCAATGCGTCCGGGGTCAACGACGGCGCCTGCGCCCTGCTGCTGGCCAGCGCGGAAGTTGCCAAGCGTCACGGCCTGGTCGCCCGCGGCCGGGTGGTGGCGATGGCCACCGCCGGCGTGGAACCGCGCATCATGGGCATCGGCCCGGTGCCGGCGACCCGCAAGGTGCTGGAACTGGCCAACCTGAGCCTGGCGGACATGGACGTGATCGAGCTCAACGAAGCCTTCGCCGCCCAGGGCCTGGCGGTACTGCGCGAGCTGGGCCTGGGGGACAACGACCCACGGGTGAACCCCAACGGCGGCGCCATCGCCCTCGGCCATCCACTGGGGATGAGCGGCGCACGGCTGGTAACCACCGCCCTGCATGAGCTGGAAGAACGTGGCGGCCGCTACGCCCTGTGCACCATGTGCATCGGCGTGGGCCAGGGCATCGCGCTGATCATCGAGCGCCTGTCCGACTAAAGATTCGCGATTCCCGGGGAGCCTAGCGGTATCCTTGGGGCATGCACTCAAAGCCCACGGTGTGCGGTGGGCTGATACACAAAAATAATTCGAGTGAACTCATGAACATGCCTATTCCAAACGCCGTGCTTAACCCTGTGCTGGACCCGCTGGAAACCGCCAGCGTCGACGAACTGCGCGCCCATCAACTGGAGCGCTTGCGCTGGAGCCTGCGCCACGCCTACCAGAATGTGCCGCTGTACCGTCAGCGCTTCGACGCGCTGGGGGTGCACCCGGATGACATCAAGTCCCTGGACGACCTGGCCAGGTTCCCGTTCACCACCAAGGGCGACCTGCGGGACAGTTACCCCTACGGCATGTTTGCCGTGCCGATGAACGAGGTGGTGCGCCTGCATGCGTCCAGCGGCACCACCGGCAAGCCGACGGTGGTGGGTTACACCCAGAACGACATCGACACCTGGGCCAATGTGGTGGCCCGCTCGATCCGCGCGGCCGGTGGGCGACGTGGCGACAAGGTGCATATCTCCTATGGCTACGGGCTGTTCACCGGCGGTCTTGGTGCCCACTACGGCGCGGAACGCCTGGGTTGTACGGTGATTCCGATGTCCGGCGGGCAGACGGAAAAACAGGTGCAACTGATCAAGGATTTCCAGCCGGACATCATCATGGTCACGCCCTCGTACATGCTGAACATTGCCGATGAAATCGAGCGCCAGGGCATTGATCCACAGAAGCTGGCGTTGCGACTGGGGATCTTTGGGGCCGAGCCGTGGACTGCCGAGCTGCGCAGTGCAATCGAGGCGCGACTGGGGATTACGGCGCTGGATATTTACGGGCTGTCGGAAATCATGGGGCCTGGGGTGGCCATGGAGTGTGCGGAAACCAAGGATGGCCCGACCATTTGGGAGGATCACTTCTACCCGGAGATCATCGACCCGGTGACGGGTGAGGTGCTGCCGGACGGGCAGATGGGAGAACTGGTGTTTACCTCCTTGAGCAAGGAGGCGCTGCCGATGATTCGCTACCGCACCCGGGATTTGACGCGGTTGCTGCCGGGGACAGCGCGGCCGATGCGGCGGATCGACAAGATCACCGGGCGCAGTGATGACATGTTGATCATTCGCGGGGTTAATGTGTTTCCCACGCAGATCGAGGAGCAGGTGCTTAAAATAAAACAGCTTTCAGAGTGTTATGAGATACATCTGTATCGTAATGGCAATCTGGACAGTGTGGATGTGCATGTGGAGCTCAAGGCTGAGCATCAGCACCTCAATGATGAACAACAGAAAGCCGTTTCCAGCGAACTGAGCAGGCACATCAAGACGTATATCGGGATCAGCTCGCGCATCGTTTTGCAGCCGCTGCATTCGATCAAGCGGTCTGAGGGCAAGGCTTGCCATGTGATGGATCGTCGCCCTAAGGCATGACTGCTGCACCTTTTTGGCCCCGCATTTGCGGGGCTTTTTTTTGCTCGTTTTTTGGGGTGGGGGTAGAGCGCCAGCAAAATCAAAGGCGCACACGGTTCAAATGTGGGAGCGGGCTTGCTCGCGAAGGTCGTTAACGATGACGCGGGCATCCTGATTCAACGCGGCGCACTCAGGTTCTTCGCGAGCAAGCCCGCTCCCACATAAAGCGGCCCTGTTTTTTGCCTACTGGCCCTGCTTACCACGATGACCGGGAACCCTATGCCGCCGTTACCGTAGCGACAGATATCTGCTCCCTTCCCGCAAAGCGATACAAAATCAAATAACGACACCATATTTTGTGTTTGATATTAATTTCCGTATCGCTTATAAAGTCCTCCATGCCTACGACAAAACACAAGGCGGGAGACCCCCCATGTACGCACAGCTTGTAGAAACCGGAGTAAAGCGCATCAAGGACCTCTCCGAGATGTCCGACCAGGAACGCGCCTTCCAGGAAAAAATCGACGCCGAAATCAAGATCGAAGCCAAGAACTGGATGCCTGACGCCTACCGTCAAACCCTGATCCGCCAGATCTCCCAACACGCCCACTCGGAAATCGTCGGCATGCTGCCCGAGGGCAACTGGGTCACCCGCGCCCCCACCCTCAAACGCAAGCTGCAACTGATGGCCAAGATCCAGGACGAAGCCGGCCACGGCCTGTATCTCTACAGCGCCATGGAAACCCTGGGCGCCGACCGCGACGAAGAAATCGCCAAGCTCCACAGCGGCAAGGCCAAGTACTCCAGCATCTTCAACTACCCCACCCTGAACTGGGCCGACATGGGCGCAGTAGGCTGGCTGGTAGACGGCGCCGCCATCGTCAACCAGGTGGTACTGCAGCGCACCTCCTACGGCCCCTACTCCCGGGCCATGGTGCGCATCTGCAAGGAAGAAAGCTTTCACCAGCGCCAGGGCTACGAACTGCTGCTGACCATGATGCGCCAGGGCACCCAGGCGCAAAAAGACATGGTCCAGGACGCGATCAACCGCCTCTGGTGGCCATCGCTGATGATGTTCGGCCCCAGCGACGAACACTCGCCCAACAGCGCCCAGTCCATGGCCTGGAAAATCAAGCGCCAGAGCAACGACGAACTGCGCCAGCGCTTCATCGACCAGACCATCCCGCAGCTGGAGCTGCTGGGCTGCACCTGCCCCGACCCGGACCTGAAGTGGAACGCCGAACGCGGCCATTACGATTTCGGCGAGATCCAGTGGAGCGAGTTCTACGAAGTGCTCAAGGGCAACGGCCCGTGCAACCAGGAACGCGTCGCCACCCGCCGCAAGGCGATTGAAGACGGTGCCTGGGTACGCGAAGCCGCCGTCGCCCACGCCCGTAAAAAACAGAACAAGAACGCCGCCTGATCGGCCACCTGATGTGGAGTCACCGTTATGTCTGAATGGACCCTGTTTGAAGTCTTCGTGCGCAGCAAGCACGGCCTGAATCACAAGCATGTGGGCAGCGTGCATGCCGCCGACACCACCATGGCCATCGAGAATGCCCGGGAGCTGTACACCCGCCGCAGTGAAGGCGTGAGCCTGTGGGTAGTGCCTTCCGCGCTGATCACCGCCTCGTCGCCGGACGAGAAAGACCCGCTGTTCGACCCGGCCGATGACAAGGTCTACCGCCACGCCAGCTTCTACGAGTTGCCGGCCGAAGTCGGGCATATGTGAGGTCGACCATGAACCCTGAAACCGATCTGATCGAATACCTGCTGCGCCTCGGCGACAGCGCCCTGATCCAGGGCCAGCGCCTGTGCCAGTGGTGCGGCCATGCGCCGGCACTGGAAGAAGAACTGGCGCTGATGAACGTCGGCCTCGACCTGGTAGGCCAGGCGCGCAACTGGCTGGAATACGCCGCCGAGCTGCTGGACGACGGGCGCGACGCCGATCACCTGGCCTTCCGCCGGGATGAGCGGGCCTATCGCAACCTGCTGCTGGTGGAACAACCCAACGGCGACTACGCGGTGACCATCCTCAAGCAATTCCTGTATGACGCCTGGCACTTGCCGGTGTTGAGCGGCCTGGCCCAATCCAGCGACGAACGCATCGCCGGCATCGCGGCCAAGGCGGTGAAGGAAGTCACCTATCACCTGCGCCGCTCCGGCGAGTGGGTGGAGCGCCTGGGAGACGGCACCGAGGAAAGCCATAAACGCATGCTCGCGGCGATCCCCGAGCTGTGGCGGTTCACCGTGGAACTGACCGGCGCCGACGACAGTGAACAGCGCCTGCACGCCGCCGGCATTACGCCGGACGCCGCTCAGGTTGCCGCAGCGTGGCAAACCCAGGTCAGCGAAATCTTTACCAGCGCCACCCTGCCCCTGCCGCCTGCTGCTAGCTATTTCTACCTGGATGCACGCCGCGGTTTGCACAGCGAGCACCTGGGAATTTTGTTGGCGGAAATGCAGTTTTTGCCCCGAGCGTACCCCGATGCAACCTGGTGAGCTGATCGCCAGCGACCAGGGCGCACGCCCGGCGCAACCCACCGACCTGGCTGCCGCGTGGGCCACCCTGGCGCAGGTCATGGACCCGGAAGTGCCGGTGGTGAGCGTGGTCGACCTGGGCATAGTGCGCGACCTGGACTGGCAGGCCGGCCACTTGCATGTGGTGGTCACGCCGACCTACTCCGGCTGCCCCGCCACCGAAGTGATCGAGGGCGATATCCGCGATGCATTGGAGCTGGCAGGTTTCCGCGCCCCGCAACTGGAACGCAAGCTGACCCCGGCCTGGACCACCGACTGGATCACCAGCAGCGGCCGCGAACGCCTGCGGGCCTACGGCATCGCACCGCCCCAAGGCAGTAGCAGCAAACGCAGCCTGCTGGGAGAAAGCCCGGTGATTGCTTGCCCGCAATGCGGCAGCACCCACACCGAAGTGCTCAGCGAATTCGGCTCCACCGCCTGCAAGGCGCTGCACCGCTGCCGCGATTGCCTGGAACCGTTCGACTATTTCAAGTGCATCTGAGGGGCCAGCGGCCCGCTTGGTTGGAGAACAACAATGAGCAAATTTCACAGCCTGACCATCAAGGATGTGCGCAACGAGACCCGTGACGCGGTGTCCATCGCCTTCGAGATTCCGCAGCATCTGCAAGACAGCTTCCACTTCACCCAGGGCCAGCACCTGGTGATGCGCACCCAGCTGGATGGCGAGGAAGTGCGCCGTTCCTATTCGATCTGCACCGGGGTCAATGACGGTGAGCTGCGCATCGCCATCAAGCGCGTGGCCGGTGGACGGTTCTCCGCTTTTGCCAATGAGCAGCTCAAGGTCGGGCACAGCCTGGAAGTGATGCCACCCGCCGGGCATTTTCATGTGGACCTTGATCCCGCTCGCCACGGCCATTACCTGGCAGTGGCGGCCGGCAGCGGTATCACGCCGATCCTGTCGATCATCAAGACCACCCTGCAAACCGAGCCCCACAGCCGCGTGACGCTGCTGTACGGCAACCGTTCCAGCTCCGGTGCACTGTTTCGCGAACAGCTGGAAGACCTGAAGAACCGCTACCTGCAGCGCCTGAACCTGATCTTCGTGTTCAGCCGCGAGCAGCAGGATGTCGACCTCTACAACGGCCGCATTAACGCCGAGAAGTGCGAGCAACTGTTCTCCCGCTGGCTCGACGTGAAAGCCCTCGACGCGGCCTTTATCTGCGGCCCGCAGGAGATGACCGAGACCGTGCGCGACAGCCTCAAGGCCAAGGGCATGGCGCCGGAGCGCATCCATTTCGAACTGTTCGCCGCCGCCGGCAGCCAGCACAAGCGCGAGGCCCGCGAAGCGGCGCGGCAAGTGGATGCGGCGGTCAGCCAGATCACGGTGATCAGCGATGGCCGCGCCCTCGCCTTCGACCTGCCCCGCAACACTCAGAGCATCCTCGACGCGGGCAATGCCCAGGGCGCCGAGCTGCCGTATTCGTGCAAGGCCGGCGTGTGCTCCACCTGCAAATGCAAAGTCATCGAAGGCGAAGTGGAGATGGACAGCAACCACGCCCTCGAAGACTACGAAGTGGCCGCCGGCTATGTGCTGTCGTGCCAGGCATTCCCGGTCAGCGACAAGGTGGTACTGGATTTCGATCAGCTTTAAGGACACACCGCTCCCCTGTAGGAGCGAGCTTGCTCGCGAAGATCGTTAACGATGACGCGGGTAGCCTGAATCAACGCGGCGCCCTCAGGTTTTTCGCGAGCAAGCTCGCTCCTACAGGACGCAGGTTTAACCACAACAACAATAAAAAGGAGCACACCACCATGACCCCCGACGATATCGAGCGCATCCGTCGACATCCCGATTTCATCCAGTTGGTACGCCGCAAACAGAACCTGTACTGGTCGCTGTCGCTGATCATGCTGGTGATCTATTTCGGGTTTGTGCTGTTGGTGGCGTTCTCCCCGGCTACCCTCGGGCAGTCGTTGAGCGGCGGCGTGACCACCGTGGGCATGCTGGTGGGTGTGGTGATTGTGCTGCTGGCGTTCGCGCTGACCGGCTTTTATGTGTACCGCGCCAACCATGTGATCGACCCGCTGAACGACAAGCTCAAGCAGGAGTGCACAGCATGAGCCGGCTGGTAGCGTGGTTTCTCCTGCCGCTGGCATTGGCGACGGACCTTGCAGTCGCCGCCGACGGCGCATCCCGGCCACTGAACTGGAACGCCATCGGCATGTTCCTGGTGTTCGTGCTGTTCACCCTCGGCGTGACTCGCTGGGCCGCCCTGCGCACCCGTTCCGCCAGCGACTTCTACACCGCCGGCGGCGGCATGAGCGGCTTCCAGAATGGCCTGGCGATTGCCGGCGACATGATCTCGGCGGCGTCATTCCTCGGCATCTCGGCGATGATGTTCCTCAACGGTTATGACGGCCTGCTCTACGCCCTGGGCGTGTTGGCCGGCTGGCCGATCATCCTGTTCCTGATCGCCGAGCGCCTGCGCAACCTGGGCAAGTACACGTTTGCCGATGTGGTGTCCTACCGCCTGGAGCAGACCCCGGTGCGCCTGACCTCGGCCTTCGGCACCCTGACCGTGGCGCTGATGTACCTGGTGGCGCAGATGGTGGGCGCCGGCAAGCTGATCGAGCTGCTGTTCGGCATCGACTACCTGTACGCGGTGATGCTGGTGGGCGTGCTGATGGTGTTCTACGTGACCTTCGGCGGCATGCTCGCCACCACCTGGGTGCAGATCATCAAGGCGGTGATGTTGCTGTTCGGCACCACCTTCATGGCATTCATGGTGCTCAAGCACTTTGGTTTCAGCACCGAGGCGATGTTCGCCGGGGCCACCGCCGTGCACGCCAAGGGCAGCGCGATCATGGCGCCGGGCGGCTTGCTGTCGAACCCGATCGATGCGATTTCCCTGGGGCTGGGCATGATGTTCGGCACCGCCGGGTTGCCGCATATCCTGATGCGCTTCTTTACCGTCAGCGACGCCAAGGAAGCGCGCAAGAGCGTGTTCTACGCCACCGGTTTCATTGGCTACTTCTACCTGCTGCTGATCATCGTCGGCTTCGGCGCCATCGTCATGGTGGGTACTGACCCAAGCTTCCGGGATGCCAACGGCGCGATCATCGGCGGCGGCAACATGATCGCCGTGCACCTGGCACAGGCCGTGGGCGGCAACCTGTTCCTCGGGTTCATTTCGGCGGTGGCCTTCGCGACCATCCTGGCCGTGGTCGCCGGGCTGGCGTTGTCCGGCGCGTCGGCGGTGTCCCACGACCTGTATGCCTGCGTGATCCGCAAGGGCCAGGCCAGCGAGCAGCAGGAAATCCGCGTGTCGCGCATCGCCACGCTGTGCATCGGCGTGCTGGCGATCATCCTCGGCCTGCTGTTTGAGTCGCAGAACATCGCGTTCCTGTCCGGCCTGGTACTGGCAATCGCCGCCTCGGTGAATTTCCCGGTGCTGTTCCTCTCGATGTACTGGAAGGGCCTGACCACCCGTGGCGCGGTGACCGGCAGCCTGGCGGGACTGGTCTCGGCCATCGTGCTGCTGGTGCTGAGCCCGGCGGTGTGGGTCAACGTACTGCATTACGACAAGGCGCTGTTCCCCTATTCCAACCCTGCCCTGTTTTCCATGAGCCTGGCGTTTTTCAGCGCCTGGGTCTTTTCCGTCACCGACCGCTCGCCCCGCGCTGCCGTTGAACGCGGGCGTTACCTGGCGCAGTTCATTCGCTCCATGACCGGCATTGGTGCCGCAGGCGCCAGCAAACACTAACTCTCATTTTCCAACCCGGAGGAATCGTGATGTCTCACGCCCCTACCCTGCAAAGTTTCATCGCTGGCCGCTGGATCGGCCAACACGGCGCCCAGGTGCTGCGCAGCGCCATTGACGGCCACGAGCTGGCACGCACTCACGAGGAGCGCCCGGACTTCGCCGAAGCCATCGAACACGGGCGCCGCCAGGGTGTCAGCGGGCTGATGGCCCTGGATTTCCAGCAGCGGGCCCAGCGCCTCAAGGCCATCGCGCTGTACCTGAGCGAGCGCAAGGAACAGCTCTACGCCCTCTCCCACCACAGCGGCGCGACCCGTGCCGACAGCTGGATCGATATCGAAGGCGGCAACAGCACGCTGTTCACCTACGCCAGCCTGGGCTCGCGGGAATTGCCGTCGGGCAATATCGTCCACGAAGGCCCGGCGATGCAGCTGAGCAAGCTCGGCAGCTTTGCCGGCACCCATATCCTGGTGCCTCGTGGCGGCCTGGTGGTGCACATCAACGCGTTCAACTTCCCGATCTGGGGCATGCTGGAAAAATTCGCCCCGAGTTTCCTGGCGGGCATGCCATGCATCGTCAAGCCGGCCAGCGCCACCAGCTACCTGACCGAAGCCGTGGTGCGCCTGATGGACGAATCCGGCCTGCTGCCACCCGGCAGCCTGCAACTGGTGATCGGCAGCACCGGCGACCTGCTCGACCGCCTGCAAGGCCAGGACGTGGTGACCTTCACCGGCTCCGCCGACACCGCCGCCAAGCTGCGGGTCAACCCGAACCTGATCCGCAACTCGGTGCCGTTCAACGCCGAGGCCGACTCGCTGAACTGCGCGATCCTCGCCCCGGACGTAAGCCCGGACGACGAAGAGTTCGAGCTGTTCATCAAGGAAGTCGCCCGGGAAATGACCACCAAAGCCGGGCAGAAATGCACCGCCATTCGCCGCGCCATCGTGCCGGCCAAACACATCGACGCCGTCGCCACCCGCCTGCGGGACCGCCTGAAAAAAGTTGTGGTGGGCGACCCGTCGGTGGAAGGCGTGCGCATGGGCGCACTGGCCTCCCACGACCAGCAGAAAGACGTGGCCGACCGCCTGGAAAGCCTGTTGCAGAGCAGCGACATGCTGTTCGGCGCCCGCGACGGCTTTGAACCCCGCGGTGAAAACGTCAGCCAGGGCGCGTTCTTCGCCCCGACCCTGCTGCAAGCCCGCGACCCGCATGCGGAAGGCGGCGCCCACGACATCGAGGCCTTCGGCCCGGTCAGCACGCTGATGGCCTACGACGACCTCGACGAAGCCCTGGCCCTGGCCGCACGCGGCAAAGGCAGCCTCGTCGCGAGCCTGATCACCAAAGACCCGCAGATCGCTGCCAAAGCCATCCCGGTGGCTGCCGCGTGGCACGGCCGCCTGCTGGTGCTCGACCGCGAATCCGCCGCCGAATCCACCGGCCACGGCTCGCCCCTGCCGCAACTCAAGCACGGCGGCCCGGGCCGCGCCGGTGGCGGCGAAGAACTCGGCGGCTTGCGCGCCGTGAAACACTACCTGCAACGCGCAGCGGTACAGGGCTCACCGACCATGCTGGCGGCGGTCACCGGCGAGTACGTACGCGGCGCCAAGGTCATCGAGACCGAAGTGCACCCGTTCCGCCGCTTCTTCCAGGACCTGCAGATTGGCGAATCGCTGCTGACCCACCGCCGCACCGTCACCGAGGCCGACCTGGTGAACTTCGGCTGCCTGTCGGGCGATCACTTCTACATGCACTTCGATGACATCGCCGCCAAGGAATCGCAATTCGGCAAACGCATTGCCCATGGTTACTTTGTGCTGTCGGCGGCGGCCGGGCTGTTTGTGTCCCCGGCACCGGGGCCGGTGCTGGCGAACTACGGGCTGGACACCCTGCGGTTTATCAACCCGGTGGGCATTGGCGACACCATCCAGGCGCGGCTGACCTGCAAGCGCAAGATCGACCAGGGCAAGAAGAGCCCCCAGGGCATTCCGCAAGGCGTGGTGGCGTGGGATGTGGAGGTGACCAACCAGTTGGGTGAGCTGGTGGCCAGTTATGACATCTTGACGTTGGTGGTCAAACGCGCGGAGTGAGTGCTGAGACCAATGTGGGAGCTGTCGAGCCCCGGCGAGGCTGCGATGGGATCACCGCGCCGTACCTGCCAGACCGCGGCGCCTGCATCGCAGCCTCGCTGGGGCTCGACAGCTCCCACAGTTGGTCTCAGTTGATCCCAGTTGATCAGGAGCGTGTGTTCATATCCCGTGACGCCCTGCGTCACCACTGAACAGATTGATTTTTTATTCCGCACGACACACCTTAGCGAATCGTTTTTCTAAAAGGTGACGCCCGCAGTGTCCGATTTTCCGACTCTCAAAACCGAACGCCTGACCCTCAGAGAACTTACACAGGAGGATGCGGTGGGGTTGTTTGCGATTCATAGCGACGCTGAAGCAATGAAGTGGTTCGGTGCCGACCCAATCACCGAGCCTCATCAAGCGGAGCAACTGATCGAGCTGTTTGCCAGTTGGCGCACCTCACCCAATCCGGGGATTCGCTGGGGGATTGAGGACATAGCCACGGCAAAGCTGATCGGCACCTGTGGTTTCTTCAAATGGAATCGTATGTGGCGCAGTTGTGCCATAGGGTTTGAGATGGCGCAATCGGCACAGGGACAGGGGCTCATGAAGGAGGCGGTTTACGCCGCCCTTCGATGGGCGTTCCAGCACATGGAACTCAACAGGATCGAGGCGCTGGTTCATCCTGACAACGCTCGGTCACTGAACCTGCTTGAGAAAGCCGGGTTCGTGCGTGAAGGAACGTTGAGGCAGGCGGGTTACTGGAACGCAGCTCATCAAGACCTGGTTCAGCTTTCGCTGCTGCGTGGGGAGTGTGAGTACCTTTAGTGTCAGCGCGCGGTCCGGCGGTAAACCAGCGTATCGCGTACGCCGAAGTACTCGCAGCGCCGCGCGCCTTGAAGGGTTTCCACCCATTCAAACCCCGTTGCCTCAGCCAGTCGTTGACTGGATATGTTCGCCGAAGAAGTGGTCAGGCGCAGTGTGTGCCCGCTCAACTGCGAAACCAGAGCGTTCAATGCCTCCCTCATCAGCCCATGACCGGCGTGTGCCTGATTGCCCCAATAGCCAACTTCGTAGCTGTGAATCTCATCGGCCAGCGGCAGCAGGCCGATACAGCCCACCAATGCCTGGGGCTCGTCGCGAGATAACAGGAAATACCGTTTCTCCCCGACAGGCGCATCGAAGTCTTTTGCCGCGCGCTGCAGGCTTTCCTGCGTGTCCTCCCGCGTCCAGTGCGGCTTGCTCCATACGAGGAACTGGCGGTGCAGTGCGTAGCTGGCGTTCAAGGCATCGGCGAGTTTTTCAGCGAGCGCCACGTCGGGCGCAACCAGGGTCATCCGGTCAGTTTGCAGGGTTGTGGGCAGCGGCGCCTGCTGTTCAATGGTTTGCACCCACACGAATCCTTCGTCTTCACTGGGTGGCTCGAGCATGCTGAACACGCTTTTCAGCGCGTCCTCCGGCACCTTTTTGTCGGCATTGCGTTGGGCATTTCGCGCCAGCGCCAGCTCCAGCGGTGCGCTCACCAGGATGCCGATCACCGGGACTGCATAGTCCCTCGCGATGGACAGCAGCTCCTGCCGATGACGCCGCGCCGGCAAAGCAGCATCGAAGACGATTGCGCCGTGCCCCAATCGCTCAAGGTTTTCCGCCACCCAGCGAGACTTGCCCGCCCCCTGCACGCCCATGACCACGTACACATGAGTGCCCTTTGCCGCCTGTGACAGCTCGTGCCTCAACCGCGCATACGCGAGCTGCCATGCCTGTCGATTTCGTTCAGGCGTGAATTCCCTGCCGAACTCGGTTTCCAGATAGTCGTCAGGGTTGATCACCAAGGGCAAGTCCATCGACCGATCCTCCATCAAAAAGGCACGTCACCCAACATCGTCGCGCGGTGCATCACCCGCCTTTGCGGTCGGTAATCATCAATCGCGTAATGCTGGGTAATGCGGTTATCCCAGAACGCTACATCATTCGCCTTCCATCGCCAACGCACGGTGAATTCCGGACGGCTCACGTGGCTGAACAATAACCGCAGCAACGCATCACTTTCCGCCACCTCAAGCTCATTGATCCGCGTAGTAAAGCCTTCATTCACAAACAACGCCTTGCGCCCGGTGGCAGGATGCGTCCTGACCACCGGGTGTGACAGCGGCGGGTGATCCTTCCGGGCTTTTTCGTAGCGCGCCAATGCTTCGGGCGTGCTGCCGAAGCGCTCGGTGGGAAATGATTTGGTCAATTCGTGGGTGGCGGTCAGGCCGTCGAGCAGTTGCCTGACGGGGGCCGATAACCCTTCAAACGCAGCCACGCCATTGGCCCACAACGTATCCCCGCCGAACGCAGGCACTTGCCTGGCCGCCAACACAGAGCCCATCGCCGGTGCGGCGAGGAAGGTCACATCGGTGTGCCAGATGGCGTTGTCGCGGACATCGGTCACGGCGGTGTCGATCAGCAGCAATTCCGGGTGCCGGTCAACGTGCGGGTAAATCGGATGCCGGTGCAAATCACCAAACCGCGCGGCAAATGCCACGTGCTGCCCGGGGGTAATGGCCTGGTTACGGAAGAACAACACCTGGTGCTGCAGCAGTGCTTGCTCCACCCAGTCGTGTTGTTGATCCGTCAGAGGCAGGGCCATATCCAGCCCCTCAACCTCCGCGCCGATGGTAGGGCCAAGGGGATGAAGCGTCAGGCCCATGATTATTCTCCGATGAACTTGTCGCTGACGAAGGCGGAATAGTCAGGCAGGACCTTTTCGATTTTTCCCTGCTCTTTCAGAAATTCGGCGGTCTTGCCGATTTCCCTGGCGGTGCCACCGGCGAGGTATTGCGCGCTTTTTTGTTCGGCGGCCGTCGGGAACGACGAGCCTTCGAGCAGCTCGGGAATGTCCGCAGCGTTGGCGCCTGTGAGTCGGGCGATGCTCTTCACGGGGGCAGAATCAGCGGTCCAGTCTTTTTTATGCGCGGCGTAATCGGCAATCGCCGCCAGGCTGACCCTGGCAAAATCGGCAACGACCTTCGGATTCTTTTCAGCGAAATCCTTGCGCGCTACCCACACCTCAAAGGTCGGGGCGCCCCAGTTGGAAACTTCGGCAGCATCCGTGAGGATCTTTCCGGTCTTACGGATTTCACCCAGGGCAGGCGACCAGGTAAACGCCCCGTCGATATCGCCGCGGGCCCAGGCGGCGGTGATTTGTGCCGGTGTCAGGTTGACGATGTTGACTTTGCGCGGGTCCAGGTTCCAGTGCTTCAGCGCGCCCAGCAGGCTGTAATGGGAGGTCGACACAAAGGGCACGGCGATGGTTTTGCCGATCAGGTCATCAGGGGTCTTGATCCCGCTGCCGTCGCGAACCACCAGGGCCTCGGAACTGCGAATCTGCGCGCTGACAATGAACGCCACCAGCGGCATGTTTCGCGAAGCCGCCGCGGCCAACGGGCTGGAACCCAGGTTGCCGATCTGCACATCACCGGAAGCCATGGCGGCCAGGACGGCCGGGCCCGCGTCGAATCTGCGCCAATCGATCTTCTGGCCGATACCTTTTTCATATTCGCCATCGGCGATGGCGCGCTTGATCGGGTCGATGCCGTTGATGTAGCCGATGGTGAGGTCAGCGGATTGAGCGCTTAGGGAGAAGACAGCGAGGCCCACGGCCGAGAGGAGGTTGCGGGCCAGTTTCAGCGTGTTCATTTTTATAGATTCCTGAGCGGATAAGACTTGAACAGCGCGGACTCCGGCTCTCCAAGGGTCAACTCAGTTAGATGATATTGATCTATAAAAAATAAAATAAATAATTTTATGGAATTAGCTTAGAGCTTCTGCAGGAGCGATCAAGCTCGCTCCTGCAGGGTCATGTCACTCTTGGACATCCATGAACTCTTTGGCCCAGCTCACGTAGGTGTCGGGGAACGTGTAGGTGTGGGTCAGTTCGCTGGCGGTCAGGTTTGATGTGCTGCGCGTCAGGTTGCGCTGTTCGCGAAGGCTGTCGTAGGTGGCCTTGATCGAGGCGAAGTACGCGCCGTGGCCGGCGACCACAATCCGCACACCCAGTTTGGCCAGGCGTTCGTTGTCATTGAGATGCGGGTTGGCGTAGGTCACCAGCATCAACGGCACCGTCAGGCCTTCGGCGATCTGTTCAAGGTGGTCGAAGTCACGGACACCCACCATGCAGATGCCGTCTGCGCCAGCCTCTTGATACGCCTTGGTGCGATGGATGACGTCTTCCACCGGCAATACGGCGGCGTTGGTCCGGGCGATGATCGAAAGCTGCGGATCGACCCGGGCCTCCAGGGCCGCCTTGACCTTGCCCACGCCCTCTTCCGTGCTGATGAGGTCGGTGGATTTGCGCCCGAACTGCGCGGGCAGCAGGGTATCTTCAATGGTCAGCGCCGAGACGCCAGCACGCTCCAGTTCCTGGACGGTGCGCATCACGTTCAGTGCATTTCCGTAGCCGTGGTCGGCGTCGGCGATCACCGGAAGCTGCGCCACCCGGCCGATGCGGGTGGCCTGCTCGACGAACTCACTCAGGGTAATCAGCGCGAAGTCCGGTGCAGCCAGGACCTGTAATGACGCCACCGAGCCTCCCAGGATGCCGACTTCGAAGCCCAGGTCTGCAGCGATCCTGGCGGACATCGGGTCGAACACCGAGGCGGTGTGAAAGCAGTGTTGGGAGGCCAGCAGCTCGCGAAACGAGCGCCGTAGATCCTGGTGGGAAATTTTCGACATGTTCACTCCTCACTGTCGCCGTATACGCGGGAACGACCAGTGCCAATTCAAAAGTAAGGCTAGCGTATCACGCCGGAAAAAGATGGTTGATGACGTTTGAGAAACTTATACATCACGCTTGGCGGGGGGAAGCCCGCCGCCATTACTTCAACCGTCCCGCCTCACCCAGCCAGGTTGACGCGCCCTGTCGCAACCATTCGGTGGCGGCGGGATTGTGTTTGACCCGGCTATCCAGGAACGCCACACCCATGGCCTGAATCGCGGCCACCTGCTTGGGGTCCGGCGCCGGTTCGCCCGCCATCGGGCCGCCGCCGCCAGGTTTGGCGCCGTGCTTGTGCCCTCGACCCTTGGGCGCGTCGCCAGACGAAGCACTGCCCTTGTCGGTCCTTTTCGCCGGCCGGCTGAACAGCTCGCTCCCGGACAAGGTCTTGTGCGTCGCACTGTTCAACTCCAGCTGAACACTGCCCGCCGCTGTCACCGACTCGCCCAACACCTCTCGCTGACGGTAAGAGCTGACCCAGTTGAACGGGTCTTCATCCTGCTGGCCGGTCATCGACAGCACGGGCGCCGTTATCCGGGCAAACACGTCCGGCCGGGCATCGGCGTCCACATAAGGGCTGAGCAGCAACACCGCCTTGGGTTGAATCCCGACACCCGGGGTGGCCCCGGGCTCCAGCGCCCCGGCGAGTGCCTCAGCGGTCTGCGCGCCAAAATCAAAGCCGGCCACCACCACCTGGTTCCAGTCGATGGCCGCCAGTTGCGCGTCGCCTTTGGCGGCCCGTGCCCGAACTTCGCTCAGGACTTTCTGCAAGGTCGACAGCCTGTCACGCAGGGCGGCGGCGGAGTAATGACTGCTCGCCATCCCGCGAAAGTCGCCATATACCGCCTGCTGCGAGGCAAAGATCGACTGATCATGGGCGGGCTCCTGAACCGACAGCACCGCATAACCGGCCTGCGCCCAAGCCTTGCGCCACGCCACCCCGCCCGAGGCCGGCTCACCCAAACCCGGCAAGTAGATAATCAGCGGCAGGCGCTCATGGATCACCGGTGCCAGCCACGCAACGTTCACCGATTGCTTGTCGAGCTGCCAGGTCGCGCCCCAGCCGGACGTTTCATAATGGGACGGTTGATACGCGGTGCTCAGTTCCTTGTTGACCCGCTCGCTGAATTCGGCCCGCGGGTTTGGCGGATCGCCCGCACACCCCGCAATCAATCCCAGGCTGCCCACCAGGGCGCTCACCGCCAGCCAGTACCGAGGTTGAAGGTTCATTCGATTCACACCGCCGTTCAGTTCAAGGTAACTGGCAGCCTAACCGACCCGCCGGCGAACGCAGCACCCGCGCAGGTAAAGAATGGGTAAAGCGTGACGGCACGATGGCCCTCTTCGCGGGTCTTTGTTTTATCAAAGCCGGAAAAATTTCAAGGAGACGCCTGTGAGCATCAGAGACAATCCCGAGGACTATCAGGATCTCAAGCGGGCCGTCGGTTTGCTGGAGTCACCCTCCCTGACGGCCAGGCTGTCCGGCATGATCGGCTCCCCGATTGAAAGCGCGGTAAAGGCATTGCCGGGGGTGGTTTCCAAACGGATCAATGGCGCGGTGGCGGCAGCGCTGCATTCATCCGCCGGCGCGGCGCTGAAAAGCCTGGACAACAGTCCGAGAAAACCGGCCTCGACCCGGCTGCACAAGGCTTTTGCGGCCACCTCGGGCGCCATCGGCGGGGCCTTCGGTTTCGCGGCGCTGTTTATCGAGCTGCCGATCTCCACCACCATCATGATGCGCGCGGTCGCCGACGTGGCGCGCAGCGAGGGTTTCGACCTGGGCGACTTTTCGACCAAACAAGCCTGCATCGAGGTGTTTGCCATGGGTGGCACCAGCCAGGCCGACGATGCAACGGAGACCGGTTACTACATGACCCGCAGCTTCACCACCCAGGCCATGCAACAACTGTCCAAGGAACTGGCGGGGATCGCCGCCAAGCAGGGCTCCAAGGCCATCAGCAGCTTGTCCCCGGGCCAAGCCGGGAAATGGCTGGCGATCCTCATCGATAAAGTCGCGACACGTTTTGGCTTTACCATTTCCAGCAAGTTCGCAGCCCAGGCCGTTCCGGTGATGGGCGCCTTTACCGGGGCAACGATCAATACGCTGTTCACCCACTTCTACCAGGACATGGCGCGGGGGCACTTCATCGTGAAACGGCTGGAAGAGAAATATGGTTTTGAGCCCATCAAGGATGCGTACATGGCCATCAAGGCGGCGCCCCGGGTGAACTAGAAGCGCGGAAATGCCGGAAAAATTTTTAATGCCGTGCATCCACTTCGCTGCCCCGCGCGTACATTCATCCGCAGGGCGCAAGAATTAGGGAGATACGCAGGAAGAGATCACCCGGACGCCATACCCTTGAGCTATCTGATGAATAGAAAAACAACATCATAATGATGGCACTGTCTGATACCTTGTTGTACGAACATAACCACTTTGAGGATTGTCATGGGCGAAGGCGCTCCTATTCCGCCGAATGAAATTGAACGGCTAAAAGAGGTCGCGAAATTTTGTCCAACCGACAGCGATAGTGATGATGTATTTGAAAAGATCGTCGAGATGGCGTCTGCCTATTACAACGCCCCCATCGCACTGATTTCAATTGTCGATAAACACCGGCAATGGTTCAGGGCACGCGTGGGAATTACAGAAACGCAGACACCGCGAGAAGTGTCTTTTTGCGCCTACTCTACCCTGGACAACGCCCTGCTGGAGGTGTCGGACGCAACGCTGGATGCCCGCTTCAAAGACAATCCCCTGGTCACGGGGCCGCCGCATATTCGTTATTACGCGGGCGCGCCATTGATCACGGAGGATGGCTTTACCCTGGGAAGTCTCTGCATCATTGATACTGTCCCCCGCCCTCCCATGAGCGAGCGTGACAGTGCAATGCTCAACGACTTTGCCGAGCTGGTCATGATGCGCATACAGGGCATGCGGTCCCGCAACTTCGTAGACCAACCCACGGGGCTATTCAATCGACTCAGGCTTGAGGAAGATATACGTCAAGCGCTTAAGCTTGAAAACGCGTGCCATGTGTACGCAGTTGACATTATCTCGCCAAAGTTTCTCAACGATATTGTAAAGGCCCTGGGCTACAGCTTTGCCGGAGACCTGGTTCTGGCGATCAAATCTCGCCTGCAAAACCTGTTACCCGCGCAGTGCCTGCTTTACAAAATCAGCCCGACGCGGTTTGGCTTCATCCTAGAGGAGAATCAAACCACCGAGCACATCTGCGAAAGTATTCTCAAGGACTTCAAAAAGCCTGTTGAATGCCACGGCATCCCCATCCTCATGCAAGTCGGGATTGGCGTGCTGCCCATTCACCATTCCGGCCCGCAAGACTGGCTACGCCTGCTGGTGAGTGCGGCAGATGAGGCGCGTGACCGCAAGCTGGGCTGGTCTCTTTATGAACCCCAGTTTGATGCGGCTCAGCAACGCGCTTTCATGTTGCTGAGTTCGTTGCCGGAAGCGGTCAGCTGCGACAAACAGTTCAGCCTGGTGTATCAGCCCAAAGTCAAACTGCCCTCGGGAAGCTGTGATTCGGTAGAGGCATTGCTACGCTGGACCCATCCGTTGCTTGGCCCCATCAGCCCTGCCGAGTTCATCCCCCTGGCCGAAAAAACCGCGTTGATACCGTCCGTTGGATTATGGGTGCTCAACGCAATCATCCGGCAAGCCGCAGCCTGGAAAGCACAAGGCGTGCGCCTGCGAATAGCGATGAACATTACCGTCAGCGATCTGGAAAGCTCCGAGTTCGTGGACGCGATGATTCATGAGCTTCACCGGCACGACCTTGACCCTGCCGACTTTGAACTTGAGTTTACCGAAAGCATGTTGATGACCAACCCTGAGGAAGTCATCCGGCAACTGCAGCGCGTTCGGCAGATTGGCATAGAAGTCGCGGTTGATGATTTCGGCACGGGCTACAGTAACTGGGCGTACCTGAAGGAACTGCCGGCCACTACCGTCAAGCTGGATCAATCATTGATCAGCGGGCTGGGCAGCAATCAAAATGACAAGCAGTTGGTTAAAACCCTGATAGGCCTGGCGAAAGGGCTCGGCTACCGAGTCGTTGCCGAAGGCGTAGAGAACCAGGAAATCCTCGACCTCTTGATACAGTGGGGATGTTCCGAAGCGCAGGGCTACCTGATAGCAAAGCCCATGACCGCAACGGACCTGGAAACCTGGATAAGCCAGGGCCTCTAGCGAACAGGCCCACAGCGTGGGCCTGTAAACGTCAGGCGCCAGTGTCAGGCCAGTTCAAAGCGATCCAGGTTCATCACCTTGGTCCAGGCCGCCACGAAGTCCTCGACGAACTTCTCCTCGGCGTCGGCACTGCCATAGACTTCGGACAGCGCCCTCAACTGGGCATGCGAACCGAACACCAGGTCGACCCGGGTGCCCGTCCACTTGACGGCACCGGTCTTGCGGTCATGCGCCTCAAAGGTATCGTGGGTGCCGGTGACTGGCTTCCATTCAACGCCCATGTCCAGCAGGTTCCTGAAGAAGTCATTGGTCAGGGTTCCCGGGCGCTCGGTGAACACCCCGTGCTTGCTTTCCCCGACATTTAGACCCAAGACCCGCAGTCCGCCCAACAGCACCGTCATTTCGGGTGCGGTCAATGTCAGCAGTTGCGCCTTGTCGATCAGCAACGCTTCGGCCGACACCTTGTAGTGCCCCTTCTGGTAGTTGCGAAAGCCGTCGGCGACCGGTTCAAGGAAACCGAACGACTCGACATCCGTCTGCTCCTGGGAAGCATCCGTGCGCCCTGCCGTGAAAGGCACCGTGGTCTTGCGGCCGGCATTTTGGGCCGCCCGCTCAACCCCCACATTGCCCGCCAGCACGATCAGATCGGCCAGGGAAATCCTTTTGCCTCCCGTCTGTGCGGCATTAAAGTCGCCCTGAATAGCTTCGAGACGCTTCAGTACGCCCGACAGTTGCTCAGGCTGGTTGACCGCCCAGTCCTTCTGCGGAGCCAGGCGCAGGCGCCCGCCATTGGCTCCCCCGCGTTTATCGGAGCCGCGGAAGGTGGACGCCGCTGCCCATGCCGTCGAAACCAGCTGCGAGACCGTCAGCCCGGCGGCGAGAATCTTTTGCTTGAGCGCCGCCACATCCTGCTCATCCACCAGTGGATGATCGACCGCAGGAATCGGGTCCTGCCACAGCAACTCTTCCGCGGGGGTTTCCGGGCCGAGATAACGCGCAAGCGGGCCCATGTCGCGGTGGGTAAGCTTGAACCAGGCACGGGCAAAGGCGTCTGCCAGTTGGTCCGGGTTGGCCAGGAAACGTCGGGAGATCTGCTCGTACGCCGGATCGAAACGCAGCGCCAGGTCCGAGGTCAGCATGCTCGGCGCATGCCGCCTGCCGGCGTCATGGGCATCCGGAACCTTGCCGGCGCCGGCACCGTTCTTCGGTGTCCACTGATGGGCGCCCGCCGGGCTCCTGGTCAGCTCCCATTCAAAGCCGAAGAGATTTTCGAGGTACTCATTGCTCCATCTTGTCGGCGTCGAAGTCCAGGTCACCTCCAGCCCGCTGGTGATGGTGTCACCGCCCTTGCCGCTGCCGAAGCTGTTTTTCCAGCCCAGCCCCTGCTCTTCCAGGCCAGCCGCTTCCGGTTCCGGGCCGACGTTATCCGCCGGACCTGCGCCGTGGGTCTTGCCGAAGGCGTGACCGCCGGCGATCAGGGCTACGGTCTCTTCGTCATTCATCGCCATGCGACCGAAGGTTTCACGGATATCCTTCGCCGAGGCGACCGGATCCGGAACACCTTCAGGCCCTTCCGGGTTCACGTAGATCAAGCCCATCTGCACAGCGGCGAGGGGATTTTCCAGGTTGCGCTCACCGCCTCCGGTGCGGCTTTCTTCGTTGCCATGGTTCTGCGGTTCAGCCACCAACGGACCATCACCCGGCTGCTGCATTTTCTTTTGCACGCCGTAACGCTCTTCTCCCCCCAGCCACGTGGTCTCGGCGCCCCAGTAAACGTCCTCGTCCGGCTCCCAGACATCCGGGCGACCGCCGGAGAACCCGAAGGTCTTGAACCCCATGGATTCCAGCGCAACGTTACCGGTGAGTACGATCAAATCGGCCCAGGAAATCCGCCGGCCGTACTTTTGCTTGACCGGCCAGATCAGGCGACGGGCCTTATCCAGGCTGACGTTGTCAGGCCAGCTGTTGAGCGGTGCAAAGCGCTGCTGACCGGAACCGGCACCGCCGCGACCGTCGGCGGTACGGTAGGTCCCGGCGCTGTGCCAGGCCATGCGAATGAACAGCGGGCCGTAATGGCCAAAGTCCGCAGGCCACCAGTCCTGGGATTGCGTCATGACATCGCGCAAGTCCTGCTTGACCGCTTCGAAGTCAAGGCTCTTGAACGCCTTGGCGTAATCGAAGCCCTCACCCATGGGGTCGCTGAGGGAGGAATGCTGATGCAGGATCTTCAGGTTCAGTTGCTGGGGCCACCAGTCTCGGTTCGTGGTGCCGCCACCCGCAGCGTGGTTGAAAGGGCATTTCGATTCAGTTGACATGCTTGATACACCTTTTCGTCATGTTCATCCGTACCATCGCGCCCACTGGCACACATCAGGCATTAATGGCTGAATTCTGAGATTAGCTTCGATCGCGAAAAACTCTAATAGTCAGAACGTTGTCGCTTGATAGGCAGCCTCTTTGCGTTGAAAGCCATCTTTACCTGCGGGTCGGGCATGCCGAATGGCCATTCACTTCAGAGAGAGGCCGGGTGAAGGTCTATAGGAAGGCGACTACCGATGCGTGTGAGAAATGGCACCCTACAAATCCGAGTTCGTCGATAAAGAGTAGATAGCGCACCGGAGCCTGCGGGCGCCAAGCGTCTCGCAGAAACGAAAAAAGACGCCGAAGCGTCTATTGCATAAATCACAGGCAAAAAAAAGCCACTCGTTAGAGTGGCTTTTTCTTTGTGTTTGGAGCGGGAAACGAGACTCGTATCTGGCGTCCGACTCATTGAAATATAAGGGGTTTCTTTTCTTGCGAAAGCAAGAAAAGACTCAATTCTGGACTTGTTTTTGGGGTGTATCAAGAGCCAAGAAAGACCGATGCAACGAACGTGGCAATCGAGGGCATTCGAGGCTGAATGCAACGACAAGGAAATCCATATCCTGCCGGACAAGACGCGCAGCCACCTGCAACAAGCCCGACCTGCTGCTAGACGAACCGGTCAGCACGCTGGACGTGTCGGTGCAGGCGCGCATTCTTGAGCTGCTTAAAGAGCTTCAGCGTGAGATGGGCATTGCTTACGTACTGGTGTTGCACGACCTGTCGGTGGTCTCCAACTTTGCCCGCCGGGTGCTGGTGCTGCGCCATGGCCCGGTGATTGAGCAGGGGTCGGTGGAGCAGATTTTCAACCATGCCGCCAGCGCGTACACCCAGGAGTTGATTGAGGCGAAATCTGGACGGCATGAGGTCGCCATGGCCGTGGCAGTGTTAGTGGTGGAGCTGAGTATTGGGGCCAAGCGTAGTCAAGAGAGCGAAACCAAGGTAAGCCAGCATTTGGTAGGCCTAATGTCCAAAACCCAACAACACATGAGCTCCCCTATTGCGTTATTGATGGAGGTCCAATGCATAAAGCAAAACGGAAAATGACTCCTCAACCCGGCCAATGCAACCAGTGCGTCAACTTCGATTGGCAATGCATATTCAACCTCGTAGCAAAAAAACGGAACAGATCGGCACGCCGTTAGAAATAGAGGCGCTTGACGTGCTGAACCGGCAAGGCATCCGGTAAAGCACCTGATATAGTGGCACTTCAGCAGCACTCAAGACCTTTAGAGAATCCGGGGCAATTCACCTGGATTCAGAGGTTGACGCGAAGGTGCTGGCCAAATGACTATTTACACTATCTTCCCAGAGCAAACTGGCGCAGTTGATAACTGCCTTTACGGCCAATTCCACAGTAGGCATTCACAATTCTTCAGTCGTCGAGGTGCTGTTCCCGCCCGGCAACCACAATTGAAATGGATATCCAATTGATCGACACAGTGCGCGCCTCCCGCGAAGGGCACCATTTTCACGAAGCATGGACAGCACGCTGGGCACTCAAACTGTTAGCACCGAAGGACAAATTGATCGGCATTGCCGTCGAGGGACTTTCACCGGCCGACCAGGTCAACAGTGACGATGCAACTGCAGAAATTGCAGACCTTGCCCTCTACTACGGCGCCAGCCCCGACTTCGCCCATTGTGACGCGCAAGCCATTCTGCAGCTGAAGTATTCGATCGCCAAGGCGAACGTGCCCTTGGTTGCGTCGGACATGATCAAGACGATCAGGAAATTCTCTCAGTCTGAAATCGAGTTGCTCAAACTGTATCGCGGCACCCACAGCATCTTGAAACGCACCTACCGCGTCGTGAGCAATCGTCCTTTCGGTCAGCACTTCCTGGATGCAGTCGAAGCGCTGAAAACCGCTGTGCAACCGACTGACAGTCAAGTTTCTTCGCAACTTGACCAGATCAAGAGGGTTCTGCAGTTGAACCCGGCCGATTACGGTGTGTTTGCCAGCCGTCTGGAGTTCGTTGGAAAAGAGCCCACTCTCCAGGGCCTTGAAAACATTGTGTCGAAACGCATAAACCTTTGGTCCGCAGGCAGCGGGCTGCATACATCAGCACGGCTGGGCAACTTGAGAGCAATGATTCGCGCCAAAGCTGAAGGCGCTGGTCAGAATAACAATGTGATTCAGCTCGTAGACGTTTTGGACGTGCTGCAGCTTGAAGAAGTAAAGGATTTATTGCCTACGCCTGAAGCGTTCCCACCCGTCAGAGCGAAGCTGACACGATTGCAGGCATTCGAACTCATCACTCGCCTGAAAACTCTCGACCGTCCTCTGCTTGTGCATGGTACCGGCGGCATGGGAAAAACCGTGCTGATGCAGCAACTGCGAGAGTCGGCACCTGACGAATTCAAAGTCGTGCTTTTCGACTGTTTCGGCGGGGGTGCCTACCGAGACCGCCTGGATCAACGCCACAGGCTTGATCGTGGATTGCTGCACATAGTCAATCTGTTGGCTCTGGAAGGACTGTGCGATCCGTTGCTGCCAGGCCAGGAAGACGATGCCAAGATACTCCGCGCAGCCATCAAGCGGCTGAAAGACGCCAGCACAACGCTGCAGGAAATTGCTCCCGGCGCCTTGCTTGTGCTGATTCTCGACAGTGTCGATAACTCAGCCCAACAAGCCTCTGATCTGGGTGAAGTTGCCTTCCCAACCGAACTACTCAGACTTGCCAAATCAGAAGGTTTGCTTCTCAAGATGCGCTTGGTCCTGACATGCAGGACCGAGCGGCGTCGCTTGCTCGGTAAGCAACTGGATGTAGAAGAGGTCGCACTGCTGCCCTTCACTCGGCTGGAAACCGCTCAGTACCTTGAAGAAGCCCTGCCCAAATCACAGCCCAATGATGCAAGCATCGCATTTGCCCAATCGGGTGGAACTCCCCGGGTATTGGCTTATCTTGCACAGCACTGGCACAGGTTGGGGGACGCTTACCGGCAACCGACCCCCATCACTGTGGAACAACTGATCAAGGATCATATCCTGCAAGCGTCGAAGGATAACCACGCTGAGAACTATCTGGATCAGTTCCTGGCTGGGCTGGCCGTTCTGCCCGTTCCTGTGCCAGTGGCCGACTATGCCGTGGCTTACAACGTCACCTCCGAAGAGGTTCACAGTTTATTTGCGTCTCTGAGCCCCTTATTGGAGGTGACTCCATTCGGGGTGATCTTCCGAGATGAACCGACCGAAACCTGGGTTCGCAAATGCTATGCATCAAAGTCGGGAGTATTGGCCGAGCTCGCTGATCGCCTGAGAAAATTACAAGGGGAATCGCATTATGCCGGTATTGCGCTGCCTCACTTGCTGGTGGTCTTGAAAGACATCATGGGAGCTGTGGAACTGGCATTGAACGACAGTGCCCCACGCGACCTGCTGGACACTACCGGAGGCCGCAGGATCAAGATTGAGCGTGTTCAGGCTGCCCTGTGGTTGGCAATTGGCCACGTCGACGCCGGCATCATTGCGCGCTTGATCGTGGAAGCCGGCACCCTCCACCACGCCGCGCAAAAAGGAAGCCGGTACATTGCGACTTATCCTGACCTCTCGGCCATACAGAGTGACAGCGACATACTGCTTCAGTTGTACCGCTACCGTAACGGGGACCCTGCTCTGCGTCATGCTCGGCTGACCATTGCTTACCTTCTGTCTGGGGCGCCAGACGATGCCGCACAGCACTTCAAATACACCAGAGAGTGGCTGCATAAACTTGAGAAAAGTCGAGGATCCGCTTCCGACACTCACTTTGCCCATGTAGCAGTGTCGTTTTATCTGTTGCTCCAGCGGGACTTCAGTGCGTTATTCAATTCGACCTTGCTTCATTCAACCAGCGATTCATTTCAAATCACCGTCAAGGTGCTGTCTCTGGCGCGAACGCTACCTGATCGCGGCATTATCACTGAAATGGTCACGGCGTTACGCGATTCTGGAACGTTATCCCTGGGCCTGCTCGCTGGCGTGCTCCATACCCTCTACAACCTGTCACGAGAGGATGAAGCCGGTTTGCTTGAGCAGTTGGCCAGTGCCATAACGGCCACACCAAAAAGTACCCAGCTAAGAACGTTTGGCGACAACCCGCTATTGGATGCCGCCATTCGCGCCTACCGGTCAGGCCAGCTGGATACCTGCCGTATATTGCGCACTGCCTGCAATATAACGCCGCTTGAAGTGATTGCCTTCGAACACGGGTCACATGGGCAGGATCTATCGGACTGGCTGATCGACAGGATGCTGGGTGCGCTGCTCTGCGCGCGCCAACCTACGTTGATGGACATCTTGCCCACTCCACTCAACGACATTGCACAACACATGCAGGATCCCTGCATCGAGAATATTACTGCCCACTTGAATAAACAGAGCAGCACCAACGAGGAGGAGGAGGAGGAGGAGGAGGAGGCGCAGCACAGAGAGAGAATGCTGAAAACGCTTCGGGCGCGTATTGCACCGTTGATGAGTGTAACTGCACTGTGTGCCTCCATACTGAGCAGCACAGCTGAAGTAATTGATGCCGCTGTAGCTGACTTGATTGGCCTGTGCACAACCATTCGCGACGAGCAGATTGATTTCGAACCCACACTGCCATCTCCCAGTGACCTGGAACAATTGGCCCGACGCCTTACCTTTCGCCTGTTACGCTCAAGTCAAGGGTTCTCGGCGGGTAATGCTGCAGCATTTTCCCAAGCCTTGGACTGCCGCGCACGCCATGCATTTGAACCGATTGACTATGTCGAACACTTCGCCAATCAGCCCGCTCTGCATAACCTGGCTGGAGAGATGGCGGACAACGCTGCCCCACGGTTCCTGCAAATACGCGAACTTGGTTTGCGGCGAGATGCCTATGCCAGTCTTGCACGGGCAATATTGCCTGTATCACCAGAGGTATCCTACAGCCTGTACAACGAAGGGCTGAAGTTGATCGACGACGTCGGTTTTACCGATACACTCTTCCTGCACAGCGTGTTTTCGATCTGCCAGCACGCCGACTCATCCGCACTCAACGTTTCGCAAGCCAGCCGTTTTGCGAGTCTTTGCGAAACCGGTCGTGCTGGCCACTATGGCGTTGATTTCCCTTGGCTGATTTTCGGCAAGGCTGCTACAGCCACGTTCGGTTATCGAGCATTAACGCTGATCAGCCGTTGGGATAACGATAACCACGCGAGCCTTTCACATTCATTGGCACCGGTGCTGGTCAACTTGCTGCATCAACAGGCCATTGACGCTGTGCAAGCCTTGGCATTGTTGGTGCTTGAAACCCCGGAGCATTGGAATAGCTTTCAACTGGACCGGCTTGAACAACGTGACAGCTGCGATATAGGTATAATTGATGCTTTGGTTTCCCGCGCAGACCTGACATTCATCGAGGTCGTAGAAGAACTGACCCAGCGTGTAGAGCGCGAATGGGAGCGCAGCGAAAAACTGCCGACGCTGCTGCTGTGGGGTCTGCACGCGGCAGTAAAGAAGCGTCCCGAAGATGCTGGGGCGTTCCCAGCGCGGCTCGAGGCCTTGTATCATGCGCAGCAAGCCACATTGATCGGGCCTGCTTCATCCGAAATCCATGCAACGAATTCTGGTTCAACCTGGCCCGATCCCGAGGACCCCTACACGTTGGTTACGGAGTTGGCTGGCGCTACTGATCCTTGCGACAGCTCATCGATTCAAGCGAGCTGGATGTATCTGGTGGAAACAAACGCTTTACGCCCTCAGTCACTGTTCAAAGACTTGCGTGCCAACGTTCAATACGCCCAGCGGTTTGCTCATGTACAGGCATTGAGCCAAATCCGTTCCCCCTCGGGCGAGCTGGATGTGCTGCTTGTCGCAATCCAGGATTGCCTGGATGAATGGCATAAGACCCCCTCCTTGAAGACCCTGCGCACCACGTTGGCGGGCGCACTGATTTCAGAAAATCTGTCGGCTTTGGTGGGTGAGCCTTACGCGCTGGACAACCTGCTCGGCAAGCTGGCGGCGCTGGGGCCAACCTCTGCCTGTGAAGTAGCCTGTAACATCGTTGCGACTGCCTGCCAACGGAGGGTCGATGTGGCGCCTGCCGCATGGCTTGCGCTTGGGGCAACGCTCTCTCAGGAACTTGATGCCCCGAACCTGTCAGACGTTGTAAAGCAAGTGCTCGATAGCCCGGTTGCGCTACTGGCAGAACGGGATGACGTCGGCCGTCATCAGGACTGGCTCACACGTGCAGGCAATGTCAATGACTGTATCGTGGACCTGCTCTGGTTGAGACTGGGTGATCAAAACCTACGCCACCGAGCGGCTGCCACCGATGCGATAGTATTTCTTGCCAGACACGAGCGCTTGGCTCTACTGGAACAGCTTGTCGCACGTCGAAATAGCCGCGATGTACCGACGCTGAGGGCTGCACAAGGAGAGTTCCGCTTTCTTGATGCAAAACTGTCGCTTGCCCTGGGACTTCTGAGCGGCTTGCAATCGACGAAGGCACCGCCCCTGCGCGTCATTCTCCACAGCATGCTCGACCCGCAAACGTGCCACCCCCTTCTGCGCCAACTTGCATTGGAAGCCGGTGCGACTCATGAGCCTAACTCACCTGGCACAGCCGCTGTATCCAAACCTTTACCATGGGAAAGTCTGCAAGGACCAGAAGCGGTACTGGCCGAAGCGCAAGAAGACGAACCCGTCTACTTGCCAAGGCTGGCCAAGGCTTTTGCCTTGAAGCCCGAGGTAGTTGCCACACGAATTGGAGCGAAGATGATTGAATGGGGGGCAGCAATGCCGAATCTCGACCTGGATAAACCTCAACTAGAGGACGAGACGCCCTCCTCTCGCTACCGATCAGCTTTCCGCCAGCGCAGCTTTTTGGAGCATCTGCGCTGGCACGCGTTACTTACAGTAGGAGGGGAGTTCGCCGATGTATACCGCAGTTCTTCGCGTTTATTTGATGAAGAAGAATGGGCATCGCTGGTACGAGATGCCTGGGATGAGTACGGGGTCATATGGTCTTGATTACTCAAGGGTAGCTATTTACTGCTCGCATAAATGGCGACCCATCGGAGTGATATCTTGAACATGGAACAGGCTCTGGCCTTGTTGGCAAAAGCTCAACACCATCAACAACCTGCCTACGAGCCCAGCATCTTTGCCCTCGGCGGGAGAGGCTACTACGAAAATCCGACCACCGACCTGCTCCTTCAAGGGAGCGACTGGGTACTGGTAGTGGAGAACAAGATACTCCATGGCCAGATCAACCCATTCGCCGATTACGAACTCCATGCCGCAGGACTAGCCAACAAAGGTTCAAGTCGCGCGTTTTTTGCCGTGCTGTCCCCTTCAGGGCAAAGCCCAGACAGTACGTGGATCGGTTTGAGTTACGCAGCATTCATCAAGGCGCTGCGCGAAGAAATGTCCCATCACCCGCAACTCCAGGCACTGGACAAATGGCAGGTGCTGGCAGCGGAGTTCTTGTTGCACCTGGAAAACATCACCGTGGAGCAAGCAATGAGTGTCGACAGCATTGAGTTCATCTTCGAACACCTGCCTCAAATCAACGCGCTCAACAAGTTGCGCGATAAAGCAATTGAAGCATTCAACAGAAAAATTCTCGCTCGACTCCAAGCAGAGATTCCCGGCTACGTGCCTTATACGAGACGGCACACTTGGAGTAACGGTCCAGCTCTGCGATACGCCTGCAATGACTGGGAGAGCTGGTCAGATGTAGTCCTCTACCTGGACTGCAGCCAATCCAAGCTGAAACCTTTCATACGGGTCTACCTGATCGACGCAGACGAGTACCTCATGAAACAGGGGCGTCAACTGTTCACTGGCATGAGTCGACAACCTTGGAACGAAGGTAAATCCATCATCGGTTTCGAGTGGGACCTGAAAGCCTTCAACGAACAGAAAGTCCTTGAGACTGTTACAGAAAAGATGACGCTGCTGATGCACTTCGAGAACACTATTCGCCAAGCGTGAAACCCAGTGGAATCTGGCCACGGACAGTAACAGCAAAGTCCTCAATGAACTGGCGAACAAACTGTTTGGCCTCTGGCCATTCCGAGTGACAAAAACGTGCAGTTGGCCCTAGTCAGCGACCCGGATCTGGAAGTCAGGCAGGCAATGGTTTGATTTGAACTCACAAGCAGGCTGACCTCTTAGATCCACTGCACGAGATATAGTCCACATCATCACATTGGACGTCAGCTGGAAAACTGACATCACTTCGTCCAGACGAGTCGATAGGTTTTTTTTTCAGTGGCCTTGTCGTGATAGGGTTTTTCTCCTGGGATCTCGCGTGTTCGCACGCAAGGGCTCCCGTCGCACTCTTCAATTTCCACGCCTCCACCCAGTCGCTTCAACTCTGCGATGTTGTGCTCAAGCGTCGCCATCTCTTGCTTCCTCTTAGCAATTTCATCTGTGCTGGGCACTGCGAAAAAAAACAACAGCGCTAGAGGCAAGACCACGCCAAGATGAATCGCTACGATGGTGAGCCAGAATCGACGCCTAAGACTGTCACTGGCCGCCTGGTATTTTCGTGCAGCATTAAGCGCTGCGACGTCAGCCTCTTCAAACTTGCTGACTAGTAGCTTGGCCGCTTGTGATGCAACTGACTCAGCAATCTGCGCAGTGGAAGCTCTCAGCGCCGTTGGTACCTGCTGCAGACTTTGCTCGACTCGCCTCTCCAAATCCGCTAAACGCGTAATCGCTTGCTCGGCAGCCTTTCTGTCATTCTCTGCAGCGCCCATTATGCCCTTGGCGGCAACGGCCATCGCTCGCAGGCTTTGATCATTTTCGTTCAAGTCTTCCTCCATTCCCATCACATAGCTCCATTCCCATCACATAGTATGTTCAGGGCCATCGCGGCGCTTTCGGGGATATTCTTTGCTTCGCTCCAGCGAAGGAATAGATCGCTCGAACTCCGCCCCCCGCATTTCTAGTTCCAACCATTCCCGATGCGGCATGCTCAAGTCACAGATGTCCCGCAGCTGAGCAAAATGCATTGCACCACCTGCGCCCATGACCAAGAGCACGCCACCTGCGTCTACCGGATCGCCGTCTTGTATATTGCGTAGAAACCGCAGATATATTTCCGAATGCTGTCGCGATACCGGGTCGAGTTCGCGGGTGGCCTCCAACGCAGTTTGCTCTACCAATCGTTCAAGACTTCCCGCAGTCAATCTCAAACACTCGGTATCGAACGCGTCAAGGTATGGGACGACCCGGGATATCAAAGGAGTTTTGGTGTCGCTGGTGTCAACCTCGACGTACCAATGCAGACTTCTCGATGTTTCGACCAAAGCGCGATTCTCACCTGATAAAGCTGCCATGAGTAATCGATGCCTTATCCGTTCCTTTGAAAGCTTGGCGCCCTTCATCTTGAACTCGATCAGTCGCACTACACCTGGAAAGCTTAACAGTACGTCTGCCAGCTCCCTGTCCGCGGGAGTCTGCTGTAGCAAGTTGACCACGCTCGGAAGCAAGGTATTGGCGTCCAAACATGACCGCACCGCGAATCCAAGACCGTATAGGAAATTTCCTATCACGACGTTTTCGTAGATTTTTTTTACTCGGTTCTGTTTGTTTCGGTCCCGAACCTCGCTCTCATCCTGTTGATCCAACTGGCCTCCTTAATTTCTGAATTCACGTCGTATGGAAGCCGTATGTGAACATTCCATATTGTTAGTGACCGCGTGGGTCGTTTCCATTTTATCCATGTACGTTTGTACTAGAGCGCCTCAGCATGAAAGCCTGACGTTGCCTTCGAATCGATAGGCCCCGCTTTTTTTTTCACCCTTTCGATAGCCCGTGCCTCGTCCCGGGTCGTGATGGGCGTTATGAGAATATGACACTTCTCTTCTAAATAGCATTGCCGGCCAGCCTCGGTCTGCAAGTCATAACCTGGGACCTGCCCCGAGAAGAAGAGATGCTTGGCGAGGATTGACTGCTTGCTTACAACGCCAGAGGGGTTACGCCATTTACCTCCATCCTTGAGCTTCAAGCGAGACTGCCTCGACTGTCGGTGCTGTATAAGCCTTTTACGAAGATTAACGCTGATGCCCACCTTCAGAAGCTCGCCCTGATCAGTGACGATCTCATAAAGACCAGGGGCCGTAGGCACGGCCGCTTCGATCTCAGAGAAACGAATCACAGGACACTGTTCGACCATTCGTTCAGTTTTTCCCTGCAATGACCGCGACACCAATCCGATCTGCCAGATCGAGCACCGCGTCGTAGACAATAGGATCGTCTACCAGGCTGCGCGAAACACCTTGTGGACGAAGCGAACCTCCGGGAATACGGTCACCAAAAAGAACCACAGCTCGTGCAGAATCGTCTTGCCTGGATACCCAATACAAGCCTTGCGCATCCGGGCATTGGCGATGGATCGCTTCGGCCCATTTGCGCGTCGCCGGGTACTGATCCTTCTCAGTGTCGATCAACTGCTTACGGGTGATGCCCAATTTGGCGAACATCAATCCGCTGCATCTACTGCGGCGCAAGCGACTGCGCAACTTCCTTCAGGGCCAGGGGGAAAGCCGTGTTATTGAAGCACTACCAACCCTACAGGCAGCCATCCACCTTGAAAGCCAGTGGCGACCATTGCGCGCCGAGCTGAGTACCCTGCACCAGGCGTTGGAACTGGAAGCTGTGAGTAAGCAGGCCTGCCTGGAATTGATCAGCTTCGTGAAGAGCGACATCCGCCACCTGCTGGAAATCCAGGCACTGGCGCTGGCCTTGGCGCAATCGCCTCGCGCCCGGCAGGCCGACGAGGCGGCCCTCGCTGGTGACAAACAGCACCTCGAGGCGCTGCTCAGCGATCTGGATGCTTCGCTCATGCGCCATGGCGTACGCCAATCCAGCCTCGAACAACTCAAGACTCTCAGCGACTGGCTGGGGGATGAGTTGGTGCGACAACTGCAGCACGCCGTCGAACACAACCTGAGCAATCAACTGAGCCTTGATCGTCTGCATGAGGCACTGCCCTTCCTGGCCGCCTATCAGTCATTCCGCGGGCGCGCCGGTCAGGCCTTACTGGAATCCCTTTCACAATTGGCCAGCGGTGCCAGTCGGGAAGATGCCGAACGTCTACTGGCCGAGGGTTTCGTCCACTTGAGCAAGGCAAGCGAGAAGCCAACCCTGAGCGATACCCAACGCGCCCTGGCGCAGCAACTCAAAGTCGACGAACCCGAGGTTTCCCTGCGCGAATGGATTGCGGCCCGGGAACCGGATGCAACGCGCGACGTACGGATGCTACGTATTGACCGCCACATCGCGGAGCTGCAACTGCTGCAAGGCGCTGAGCGTGCCGCGCCGTTCCTCCTGGCACTGGAAAGAGCTGAAACGGAAACCGATGCCAAGCGGCGCAACCTGCTGCTCGACAGCCTGGTACTCGACCTCGCCGCGGCCACCCGAAACTTCCAGAGACAGCGCGAATGTCTCGAACAATTGCAGGACCTGGCCAGCGAAATCGAAACCTACACGGGCATCGAACACGCGACCTTACTTGAACATATTGGCGCCTGCACAACCGACACCGAACTCTCGGCAATGACCGGACTGATCGAGCAGTGTAAAACGCTTATCGCTTCCCACTTACAGGACCAGGCCGCCCTCGCCCGCCGCGAAGCCGTGCTCAGCGGCTTGGCCAGCCTCGGCTACGAAGTGCGCGAAGGCATGGCGACTGCCTGGGCAGAAACCGGCAAGGTCGTGCTGCGCAAGGCCGCTCCCCCCGGCTACGGAGTGGAAGTGGGTGGCAAAGCCGATAATGGCCGTCTGCAGGTTCGCGCCATAGCCCTCAGCAGTGATCGCGACAAGGCGCGGGATCGCGACATTGAAACCATCTGGTGCGGCGAATTCCAGGTATGCGCCCGGTTAACCCACCTTGCGTGATTTTACGCGGCCTGCTGGCACAAACTTTCGCCTTTATTAGTGGTTGTGTATTATCAGGGCTGGCCGATGCTGCCAGCCGCTCGCTCCGTAAAGGAAAGGTGAAAGCATATTTTTACAAACCACATCGTATCTCTCTTGATGGTCGAGGTTTGGCAAGGCGAGCACCAAAATGCTTCGACTCCAGGAGAAATAATGTCTTCAATCCAGAAAGCCAAACAGATGGCCAAGAGCCTGCGTGCTTCGTTGGAGAAGCGCAATCAGGAAGTGTCGCACTCCGTTGCACTCGAACTGGTGGCACAGCAACTGGGCTATAAGGACTGGAACGTAGCATCAGCGATGCTTCCGGATGAAAATCCTCAACCCGCTGTAACATTCGACAAAGCAATTCCCATATTGCGAATATTTGACGAAACCAAGGCCCGCGAGTTTTATATTGATTTTCTGGGCTTCAGCGTCGAGTTTGAGCACCGATTCGAAGCGGATCTACCGCTGTATTTAGGGATCAATCGAAACGGGTTACAGCTCCACTTGTCCGAACATCATGGTGATGCCAGTCCAGGGTCGACGATATTTGTTCCGATGCAAAATATCGAAATGCTTCGTGATGAGCTACTTGGCAAACGGTACGGATACGGTCGTCCGGATATTGTCCAGCAGGGATGGGGGCAGGTTCTGGAGGTTTATGACCCTTTCGGTAATCGGATAAGATTCTGCCAAAGCTGAATCCGCTGGACGCTAGATTGGATCTGATCCGTCTCGGATCCTATAGCTAGCGGAATAGCGCCTACCTAAATCCACTTACGTGCTTAGGTAGGCGTCCACCAATGTGGCAACAACTGATCAACCTCACTCGCCCGTTGCGTCGGCAGGCGTGTAAGTACATCCTTCAGGTATGCATATGGATCATGCCCATTGAGCCGCGCAGACTGGATCAAACTCATGATCGCTGCGGCACGTTTGCCACTGCGTAGCGAGCCTGCGAACAACCAATTCGAGCGGCCAAGAGCCCACGGCCGGATTAGGTTCTCGATTTGATTGTTGTCGATGGGCACAGCACCATCTTCCAGGTAGCGCGTCAGCGCTATCCAGCGTTTGAGACTGTAATCCAGAGCCTTGGCCGTAGCCGAACCCTCGGGCACAAGTTCGCGTTGGGCCAGCATCCACTCATGCAGTTTTTCGGCGATGGGCACCGCTGTTTCCTGGCGTAATCGCCAGCGATCTTCGTCGCTCATTTCCTTGGCGTTTCGCTCGACTTCGTACAGTCCGCCAATCGAGTGAAGAGCCTGTTCCGCCAACTGGCTTTTATTGGCGATATGCACGTCGAAGAACTTGCGGCGCGCATGGGCCATGCAGCCGATTTCGGTGATGCCCAGCTCGAAGCTGGCCTTGTAGCCGGCGAAGTCGTCACAAACCAGCTTGCCGTTCCAGGTGCCCAGGAAGTTACGCGCATGTTCGCCGGCACGGCTGGGGCTGAAGTCGTAGACCACGGCTTTGAGTGCCGAAAACGGCGCCGTGCTGTAGGCCCACACATAGGCGCGGTGGGTTTTCTTCTCGCCGGGCGCCAGCATTTTTACCGGCGTTTCATCGGCGTGAACCACACGCTGGGCCAGCACCACTTCGCGCAGCGCATCGACCAGCGGCTGAAGCTGCACGCCAGTTTGGCCCACCCACTGCGCCAGTGTCGAACGCGGGATGGCTAGACCGGCACGACCGAAGATCTTTTCCTGTCGATACAGCGGCAGGTGGTCGGCGAACTTGGCCACCATCACGTTGGCCAGCAGGCCCGCCGTGGGGATACCCTTGTCGATTACCTGCGGCGGCACCGGCGCCTGGATCAGCGTTTCGCATTGGCGGCAGGCCCATTTCCCACGAACGTGCTGTTCGACGGTGAACACGCCCGGCGTGTAGTCCAGCTTCTCACTGACATCTTCGCCGATGCGCTGAAGCTGGCAGCCGCAGGTGCATTGGGTGTTGTCTGGCTCGTGATGGATCACGGTACGCGGGAACTGCGGCGGTAACGGTGCACGCTTGGGTTGCTGGCGTGGTTCTGTCTGCGCAGGTGCAGGATGAAGTGCTTTTAACTCCGCCTCGATGGCTTCTAGGTCGGTATTGAGCAGGTCATCGAGCAAGCTGCCTTGCGCCGGGCTGATCTGCTCGCTGCGCTTGGCGAACTTGTGGCGTTTGAGAATGGCGATTTCGTGAGTGAGTTGCTCGATGATCGTCTCATCACGATGAATCTTTCTGTCCTGGGTGTCGATCTTGGACATCAACTGCGCAGCCAGTGCGCGCAGTTGTTCAGGAGTCATTTGGTCGAGATCGGGCAAGGAAGTCATGCCGTGGATTTTACCAAAGCAGCCCGAGTGCTACAGCTGAAAGGAGCGTTTAAAGCAATGTGATTGCGCCGCCCGCACCGACTCGTTGCCAGGGCAATCCAAGTACCAGTGCCTGAAGTTGTTCGGGGTCGAGTTCGACCTCCGTCCCCCGATGGATGCCTGGCCAATGAAACTTACCTTGGTTCAAGCGCCGCGCCGCCAGCCAGATACCGACGCCGTCGTGCACCAGGACTTTCATCCGGTTCGCCCGGCGGTTGGCAAAGAGGTAAGCGCAGTGCGGCTTCGCCGCACCGAACACCGCGACCACTCTGGCCAACGCGGTCTCAGTGCCGGCGCGCATGTCCATGGGCTCGGTGGCGAGCCAGATGGCATCGACACGAATCATTGGGCCAGGCCACGAATAAAACACGCGCAGCCGTCCGGATCCGAGGCTGGCCACTTTACGGTGATGGATTTATCACCCAGAGGCAGCGAGATGGTGACCATCTCTTCTGTTGCTCGCCTTGGTACCGCTTTTACTGGAACAAAAGCCGGCAAGGTTGCAGGCGATTGATCCCGGTAAGCAGGTAGCCACTTGCGGATCACGTTAGCGTTGATGCCGTGATGGATGGCCACGCTGGAAATCGTCGCTCCGGGTTGCAGACATTCCTGGACGACCTGGGCTTTGAATGGTTTGGGGTAAGAGCTTCGTTGGCGCATGAAAGTCCTAGCGATAAGGGCGATGGTGTCCGCTTAAAAATACGCGGACACCATCGCCCTTAATGCTGGAGTTCGGTAGGTGCCTTGGCCGGACGGTTACAATTCCAGCGGCTGCAGGTCTTATTGAAAGACAAGGGCAGCGAGTTACTCATCGAGCGCGCGCTTTCGGTAGGTGAAGTCCCACTTAAAGAAACGAATATTTCCGAGTCGGGCGTAGAAACAATCGCTGGTCAGCAAAAGACACTGCATAAATGAACCGCTCACTCCATCCCACCGCAAGCTGTTGCCTGCATGTGCTGCCGCCTGGAACTCAGAGCGGCGACGAGCTTGCATTGGGTCTTGTAGCCACCACCTCAAGGCCCAATCGCATCAGGTATAGAAGGCCAACTGGTCTAGCGTCAGGATCACCTGAAGCGCCTTGACCATCGTGTAGCTCGCGCTGCTAGCATCTCCGTGCCCTACGAGATGCCTGGAAACAGCACCTTCTGTGAGATTTTCAGGATCGTAGCTGGCGAACATGTAATTCAGAAGATAACGGTTGAATTCAGCGGTTAGGAACAAGGTGCCTGGGCCACCGGTACGCTTTTCCGCGCTCTCGATGGCGAATGCCAGCAGCGTCTTGGTCTTCCCTGCCCTTCCAGTATGTGCACGGTAAGCGACATTCAAGATTCCTTCAATTTCGGTGACTAGGATCTTGATGGCGGTGATGGGCCTGCCCAGAGCGAACGCCTCTACACCTTCTCGGAGCAGCGCCTCTTTAGCGGCGAAGTGGGGCTTCGCAAACCAACGAGACAGCATGTGGTCAAGGCGTTTCAGGTCAAAGCTGGCGACAATCTCAGTCTCAAGGTCAGTGAGGTCGAGACCGCCCTCGTGAAGTCCCAGAATCCCGCTGAATTCCTTATGCAGGATTTCCACAAAAGGAAACCAGCCTTGGGCAATCAACCGATCCAGGCTTTCACTATTAGCGACGATCTCATACAAGTGTCTGTACTTGAGCTGCCTGTACAGCCTGCCCAACTCGCGTTCGAAGGCATCCATGTCCAACTGACCTGACGGATTCATGTCGAACGCCAAGGCGAATCCCCAAGCCTCGCGCATCAAACAAAGCACCTTGTCCTGCTTACCGAACTCTACGCAGGGAAACTGCATCGCCATCATGTCACCGATGTCGCTTAGGAAAACAGCTGTCCCGGCCTCAACGTTGCGCGTGACAATGCACTTCATGGACATGGCTGCTGTATCCAACCAAAGATCAGCAATCCTGTCGGGCCGGATCACTAGCAAGACAATTTTGTAACTGCTGACGTCGATGGCCATCTGCACACGCTCGGACCATGCTCGGATCATGCTACCGACCGACTCGGCCAAACGGTGGAAACCTGGCTCGTCTGAGGTGATTCCCCAGCACGTGATGACTTTGACGTCCTCCCCTTTCATCGCAGCGGAAGCACTGAACCCGATGATATCCTCAACCTGCTCGAACCTGATTGGGTCGCCAATGTTACCTGCAATCGTCCCGGGCAACGGATGAGGACTTCCGGCCTCGTCGTCTTGCATGCCTGACGTCATCGCAGGCTCTCGCTCATTTGATTCATCGTTCAAATGCACCTTGGTCATCATGTCCCCCAGAGAAGTTATTACTGAGCCCCAATTCCGAATAATTCGTGATTCGCGGCCTCAGGGCCGATACTCACGCCCGCTCCTCTTCAATCGACGAACCAGCGTCATCGCTGACAGATGGGAAGATCCTCGCCATGAGCCGGACGCTTCAGTGCAAGCCATTCCTGCATCCAGAGTCGAACTCTCGCATCATCAACTTAAACTCTGCATCATTCAGTTGCATGGGAACATCAGAGCGATTGATTGGGCCTCACTAAGCACTCATGGATAGGAAAAATCAGCCTCAACCCTATTCCTGGAACACCGGCTTTCACCAACCGGGATATCCGGCAGAAGTGGCATCGCTCAACACTGGCGTGCCCTGGCTGCGAAATACTCAAATGCGTAAAGCTCGGCGGAGGGGCAGGTCTAAAGACCTCGCCCCCTCCACAGTCCGATCAAAAAATCGAACTATGGGCCACTCAAGATCATGGGAATAGTCGTGTTTTACTCGCTTACTAACCAATAAGCCTTGGCCGTCCCTCCCCCTCTCGCGTAGTCGATACAGAACGACATCAGATCACTTAGACGCTGATCAACCATTGTCCTGCGGATCCCTGGCTGGACTCCAATCACGCAAAAACTTAGCTTTGTTGCCAAGGTTGCGTTGAGTAATTCTTCGACATCTCTCAGGGTGCCTATGACGAATGATGAAGGAGCGCTGTGGCGTGCCGGATTCATTCTGTCCGCCATGTGTTGCAGCAATGTGGGTACATCGCAGTAGTAAGCGCACTTCACTAATTGCCCAGCAACCTCATACACGTCCCCTACTCGCCCGCCGTTTGCTGGCCCTCCAGCACCTTTACAGTGGTAGAAGTCGACACTCACTTCGCCCCTCGCATCGCGAGTAATGCAGATATAGTCAGCCGCTTCGCCAGTCCGATGATCATAAAAAATAGCTTGTACATCCGGCAGGCTGAGCAAATGTTGAGCCAGATGCTCCTGGACCGTTACGAGCCCACCCAACTCTGCGCGACGCGCGACGGTCGTCGCAGAATTGTCGTTCGGTAGAAACTCGACGCGAATCTCACATCCCCTCCAATCGATAGACGCTGCGTCACCAGGGGCCAGCCCCTGTGTCTGCAGGAGTGGCGGCGCCATCAAGTTCATGCCCTCGAAGGACGATCTATCAGCGGCATAAAAAACTGGGCTGTACTCTGACAACCATTCGTCAAGTGGCATCCAGTTGTCGTGAGCAGACTCAACCTCAAGAGAGGCTCCAGGAGTAGCACATGTAAACATTCTTGCCACACCGAGATGGAAACACATCTCCACAGCACCATCGAGGTGTGCAACGGAAAAAGCCATGCGTCCCACGCCAGGCTCGACCTGAAAGCCCAATAGCTCCCATTCAGCCAGCCGGGAGTAACGGTCACGACCTTGGGGTGCAGCACGATATCGAAGCCTGGGGTTAGTTTTGAACCCTTGTCGTGGCCAGTTGGCTGCAATGACTACATCAGGCAGGCGGAGTAACTTGGTAGCAATTCGCACCTGATCCAGCTGTGTTGCGGTGATAGGAGCATCGCCGGAAATCCGCGCATTCAACGTTTGGACCCACTCGACGAAGTCTGGAGTGGAGAGGCGCTGATTACTCCAGATACGCGAGCTGCTGCTCGCTCCCACGGTTTCACGAATGTGTCCGTTATGGCCGCTACCAAAATAGTGCCCCTGTGAAAACGCCCTGCTATCACCGGACGTTACAGCTCGCTCGGCTTGCGGCCCAGTCATCACACGATAAGTCTCACCTTGGGAGTTAAGCGCTTGACTCTTGAAGCCGAGGTTGAAGAAATGCACCGCTTCCAGTCCAGCCCTAGCCCGGCTGGTCTCCTCGTAGCTCAATGGGCGGCAATGGCCAAGACAAACGGCATCCATGATGGAAAGGTAGAGCTTCTCTGTCCTGAGGGTAGAGCCAATAAAGCAAAATTTAGATTCCGGGAAATACATCAGCAAGAATGCATCGTGACGCACATCCATAACCGCATCAGAGAAAATCCATTGTGGTGGCGTTTCGTCAGCCGTCAGTACCAGAGAAATGCTTCCGTCAGCTGTCGCCCACTGCTTCGCAATCCGCAGGCGACGACCGACCGTTGAGTCCAGACGAAGAAAATCTGGAATCTCTTCGCAATGAAAAATCCGGACATGCGCGTAAAGATTGAGGGACAACGGTGAGACCGCATCGTAGTCTGACTCGGCTTGCCTACGGACAGGCAGGCTATCAATGAACTCTTGATCTAGAACGCTAGCTTGAATTTGATCGTGCGCCGCCTCGTCGATCATTTGCGCCAAGTTTACCCCCTCCCTGAGCAGGGAAGCGGTGGCCTCTTGGACCCTGGAAGTCGGCGCAATGAGTGTGGGCGTTCCCGTCGCTTCATCCATACGCGCAAAACGCCCGATAAACTGGATGGTTGGCACCAGTGATTTGTGCGGAGCATGTAGTGCCGCGACCTTGAGTTTAGGGAAGTCATACCCTTCACCAAACATGTCCACGCAAACGATGCCATCCAGTTCTCCCGTTCTAAGTTTCGCCTCAATCTGATCCTGCCTTCGCTTCGTCAATCGACTATTGATTGCCTCTACAGCAAGGCCCAACCCTTGATAGAGCGGCACAAGATCCTTGGCCGCTTGAATGTTGGAAGCTCTGACGAATATTCGGTGGTCGTAGCCATTAGCTCTATCCTCGGTGAACTGCTCCACCGCGACCCGTGCTATAGCTCGGTCTACCTCGGTGTCGTTCAGTTCGTCATCAACCGGAACAGCGCGGAACGTCACCGGATCAAATGCGCCTTCATCAATCGCCCGCATGACGGGGTATCGGTAGATAAGCTTGCCTGGAATGACGAGGTGGTCGCTACGAAATGGTGTTGCAGTCAAGAATACAAATTTTGATGCCGTCAGATGTTGGAGGTAGGCGATCCATGAGTTGGCTGGAGCGTGATGTGCCTCATCGAAAATCACCAGATCAAATAGGTCTGCAGGCGGTGGGTGGTCGTAAATGGGTGATGAGCTACTTGGCGTCGAAACCACAACGTCATAGCGCTCAAGTGATCGCCATTCTGCAACTGACCCAACTCTGCCGACGTGCAGAAGGACTTCTGGCAACATGCAATCATCTGGGAGAGCACCAATGCGTCGTAGCGTGGAAAGCTCGGAAAGATGCGAGGAGACCTGCTTCCTCAAAGCGTCAGTTGGCTCTACGATCAGAACGCGTCTGACCTTCAACAAATATGGAAGCGCCATCATCAGTGATGTCTTCCCATATCCCGTAGGCAAGCACACCAATGCAGGATCGTCTTGCACCGAAAAGTGTGCCAATACCGCATGTAAGGCCCCCAACTGGCCAGGCCTGAAACCTCGGTTGGGTTCACGATGCTGCTGGAAGAGATTCAGCGCGCTCGCCTGCTCCCGGAAAAACGCCATACCAATCCCTCCCTGGAAATTAAGAAAGTCCTAATCCTAATCGCAGGGAGACTGAAGGCAAAGGGCCGCTACGTAAAGTATGAAGTAGCTGTGACCACAATCCAATTGAGGGTAGGGGTAGCCTGCTAAAGCTTTTATAGCAGCTACACTACTCCCCCACACTACCAACCCTATAGGCGCCATGTGTCTTTTTGTGCTTTCGGAAAGTGACGATCATCAGGGAGCTACATCATCGTGTCACTACCGATGTATTGCTTCGCTCCTTGTCTCTCAAGGTGTTCAAGATGCCCCACATGTCGAAACCTTTAGGCTATAGGTGGCCGTGAGGGGGGCTCCATGGAAGGGATATCATAAGAACGGCACCAATCGGGTATGTTTAGTGCTGCTGGATGGATTCTAACGAGCGTTACCTATGGCTGAGAATGACTCAGGAATTATTGCGATATGGCACCAAACGACGGTCCCTGTGGTTTTCAAAAGGGAGAAGGCCCCTCTGCTAGTTCGGCTACCGTATGCCAAGAACAACTACGATTGGCTTAGAGATGGGAACCGGAGCAAGCCTGCTTGGAGTGATCAATACAAGGCCTGGGAGGCTCCCGCCGCCTGGTTCGAAAATGTGGCTAAACGCTTGGTTGGTCGCGTTAATAAGGCCTATGTGATTCAGCTCCATCGCTCTCATCAAGTCTGCGCACGCGCCTGCTGGGATGCTAATGGATTGCACTGTGAATGCTCATGCATGGGAGCTAATCACGGTTCAGGCCAACCAGCAGGTAAGTGGTATGAGGTTTCAGATACGTTCGCTGCAAACTGGGGCCCTAAAGAATACGCCCGTCGATTACTGGTTTCCTCAACGAGCCTTTATGGTCCATAAGACAATGCCGTAAAACTTAGCAACTCATATCCTACGTATGACCAGCGTCGAGACGAACATGACGCCCGTGGTGATCGTCAGTTCTCGTAGCTTGGTTTGGCTCTGATCACGCCGAGCGCTAAGCGCCTCGGCATGCTGGTTCAGCGCGCCGATAACCTCGACCTGGCCATTGGCGGGTGACTCAAGCAGCGCCTGCCCGGTTTGCAGATTTTCGGTTATCGCCGCTTGCGTGTGTTTCGCAGCGCCTTTCATACCCTGGAGCAGGGCGTGGTGTACCGCCCGAGCGGTTGTGTGCTGGTTTTCAAGACGTTGGCCGATCTGCGCAACAACCACGTTCAAACCAGACGCCCTGGCAGTGTTTATCGTGACCACCCCGGCCTCCCATTGTACGAGAGCGTTGGGCACCCTGAATCACTCCGGGGCATGTCCGCATAGACAGTACGTTTTCGTGAGTAGTGGCCTAATGGTATGATAATCCGCATTGATCAGCACGCTATTGGAGTCTTGGATGCCAGATGATAATCAAGGAAAGCGTGGTCTACAGATATATAAAAACAAAGCAGGCTTGCCTTCCCTAGCGACCTCCCTTCCCCAGGCCATGCATTCGCTACCAACCAACATATTTGGTACCACAGGTGTATACATCGCGCCAGCATCGAGCCTCAGAAAGGACGACTCTAGGAAAAACATGGCAAAGAAAAGAGTGGACTACACTCCAAACGAGCAGAGCATTCTCTATGGAGAGACTGGCGGGGCCTGTCCTCTCTGCACGTTACCTATCATCTTCAAGAAAGCAACATCAAAACATCCCGAGAAAGGGTATGAGATTGCTCACATTTACCCGCTTAATCCCACACCCTCGCAAGCTAAAGCCCTCGTAGGATATGCGGCCCCCGCGGATAGCAATTCTCTCGAAAATGTAATGTGCCTGTGTCCGAGTTGTCATAGAAAATACGACAAAGACTTCAAAATCGAAGAGTACCTCAACATCCAAAAAATCAAGAAAGGCTATCTACAGGAGGCGCGAGCAAAGCTCGTCACAGCCGAGTGTCATCTAAAGGAAGAAATCAAAGAACTGCTGCAAACGATCATTGAGCTAACTCCTGAAGATACAGAAGTAACTGAAGTAGAAATGGATATAGCGACCATTAAGGACAAGCTGAAAACCCATGCGAGCCCTCTACTGAAACGCAACGTCAAAAGAGACGTACTTGACTACTATGTAACGATACGAGACGAAATAAAAATCTTAGAACAACGCGACCAGCTAACGGTGAGGGTTCTACAGAACCAGATCAATACGTACTACCTGGAAATGCAACGAATAATCCCAGATAACAAAGATTTGGTGTTCACTTACATCACCCAATGGATGAGCAAAAGGACTGGCAAGTCAGTTGATGCCGCCAAGATCCTAACCTCATTTTTCGTGCAAAACTGCGAGGTCTTCGATGTTAGTTCCGAGTAAATTCACTAAACTCGAAGAATCAACCATTTTCAAGATGCGCGCTATTTTGGCTAAGGGCCAGCAGGGAGAAAATGTTGCTCAGTTGCTAGCCAAGACAAAAAAAGACTTTCAAGACGCATCAGAATTTCTATCCGCGCTGGATATTTTATTTTTCTTGGGATATTTAGATGTACAGGACGACGGAGTGATTGAATATGCTTAAAAGGATCAAGTGCGAATTATTTAATCATAAGGAAATCATCTTCCACGAAGGACTGAATGTCATTCTCGGTGATGACGATGCGAAAAACTCCATCGGAAAATCATCTGCCCTGATGGTGGTCGACTTCGTAATGGGCGGTAAGAGCCTTTTAAACGATAAGACCGGTGTGATTCAGTCCCTAGGTCATCACAGTTACTTTATCGAATTCCAATTCGATAAGAAACCGCTTTACATTTGTCGCTCCACCGCTGAGCCCGACGTAGTAGACATTTGCGATAACCAATATCAAGTCAGCGACACTATTTCACTCGAAGATTACAAGGATATTTTGAAGTGCCATTACGGTATGCTTGTGCAGGAAAGCCCTTTCCGTTCAATTGTCAGTGCCTTCAGCAGAATCTGGAACAAGGGAGAGTTTGATCCCGAGCATCCGTTCTCAGGGTCACCAAAAGAATCCCAAGGAACATCGATAAGTCGTCTAATCGATATCTTCGGGCGCACAAGTGATATCGCCGAAGAAAGGGCCATTCTAGAATCTTTTGTCAGCAAAAAAAATCTGATGACGAAGTCCATGGCAGCAGAGATCATCCCTAATATCAACAAGTCGCAATATAAGCTGAATGAGAACCTCATTTCTGATAATGCCAAAGTAATTGACGACGTGAAGCAGGGTTTTTCCGGGGCTCTCTCTGCCTACGAGGCGCTATTTGACGAGGATATCCGTAGCTTGCAGCAGAGCAAGAATGATTTAAGCCAGCAGAAAAATCTCCTCCAGGTCAGAACTGAGAGGTTGAGCAAGGACATCTCCGGCGTAAACCCAAGAACTGCTGCAAATATTGCACTCGTTGCAGAGTTTTTCCCAAGCGCAGACATCTCTAGGCTTGAACAGGTGGAGGCCTTCCATCAGAAAATTTCTTCCATTGTTAAGAAAGAGCTGAAAGCAGAGCTCACCGCATTACAAGGGCAGGAACGTGAGCTATCGGGTGAAATAGGCCAGTTAGACAAGCAAGTCCGTGATGCCCTCTCTGCCAAAGGAACCCCTAGCGACCTGTTTTCTCGAGTATTTGAACTCAAAGAACTTACGGACAAGGCCATCGAGGAAAATAAATTTTACGACCAAAAAATAGGCCTTCAAGAAGGTGCTCGCCTCTCCAAGGAGCGACTTGAGAACATATTTACACGCATATTTATTGACATCGAATCAGCAATCAATAAAAAGCTAATTAAATTTAATCGAGTTGTATATGGACAAAATCGAAACCCCTCACAACTGAGACTACATACCTCTGCATCGTACAGTTTTACCTCTTCCGAAGACACTGGCACTGGAAAATCTTTCGCAGGACTGATCGGCTTTGACCTCGCGTTGCTCTCACTGACTTCACTGCCGTTTCTTATTCATGACTCGGTTATATACAAGAACATTGAAGTTGCAGCGACCAAGCACATTTTGCGAATTTTGGCAGCAGTGAAGAAAAAACAGATCTTCCTAGCGTTCGACGAAGCTTCAAAATTCGGAAAAGACACCGCGGGGACTTTGCTCAAGCACACCGCTATAAAACTCAGCCACAATGATCTTCTTTACACTAAAGACTGGCGAGACAAGAAGTAGCGGACCGATTGCATGTTGCCCCAGCCTATTCGGCATAGAGCCAACTAAACCTCACTCAAGGATGTGTATATGGATGACTTCGAACCCACCTTAGATTTCGCTGCACTTTCCATAGACAGTAATATCTTGAGAGGCCAGCGATACAATTTCGACGGAGGCATACTAAAGCAACTCGAGCAATTCGACGGAAGCATCATCCCCATTATTCAACCTGACGTCGTTCATCGGGAGGGGCTTAAGCATTTAACTGCAGAAATTGATCAGCATTTAAAGTCCGCGCGAAGCAGCCTCAAGGCCTTATCTAAATACATCCCCAGCGCATCTACATCGGATCATTTATCCGAAAAGCTTAATTCTACAACCGTCGCGTCTCAGATGGCCACCGAGCGGTTTCAGAGCTTCTATTCAAAGGTCAATGGACAAGTCATTTCGGCTTCTAAAGTTAATGTCAATGAGCTAATGGACCTATACTTCAACACCCTACCTCCGTTCGAGAATAAGGCTGAGAAAAAAAGCGAATTTCCTGATGCAATAGCTTTACTGTCTCTGGAGTGCTGGGCTAGCGAAAACGACAAGGTCATGGTAGTAGTCAGTAAAGATAAAGGGTGGCATGCCTATGCTAAAAATTCTCAGTGGCTTCACGTAGTCAGCGAATTGCCACATGCCCTTTCCCTGTTCCAGCCTCATACAAAAATCACCAAGGTCATTGAGCGGTTACGAAAAGACGGTGCACTGGAGAACAGCGGGCCATTATATGAAAAAATAATGACTGCGTTATCCAACGCTACCGCAAATATGGAGCCCGAAATACAAGCCAGCTCATTCCACCATTATGAGTACGACGATCTCCAACTCGAATATGTTGATCATCAGCTAGCGCTGGCTTCTGACACGGACGAGCTTTTAGTCAATATTGTTTCTATAGAAGACAATTCCGCCGTGATAGGAATAAAAGCCCTTGTCACAGTACACGCAACTGCATCATTCAACTTCTCCCAATACGATTCTATAGATAAGGACTACGTTAGCTTGGGCGGAGTAGAGGCCTCGGTTGAAACCTCATACGAAACCGACGTACTGATCTATTTTGGAGGTGATTGGGCTGACCATGAAAGAAGCGTCACCCATGAAGAAATAGAGGTGATTGGCGAACTAGAGCTCCTTGATTTCGGCGAAGTTGCACCCGACTATTCTAACGACCGAGATGAAGAGTATTTATGGGAGTGGGAGCAGCATAAGAAGGAGGCGGCAGAGGCCGCTGGTGGTTATAAGCCTTCGAGTTAAACTGTGTTGTTACCCCGGATAGAATCGGTCTAGATTGTCATAACGCTATAGTTAGGATGATCTAGCCAAAACCGAACTCGACGACCACCTCTCTCAAAGGGCTTACCCATGGAAGATACACAACACCCTTTTTGGACTTTGTGCGCACGCATGCACGCGCTGTCAGGCGCGGCGGATGAACCCATGCGACACAGTTCGTCAGATACAAATCCCAAACGATGTGTTCGCGAGTAAAATGGCATAATATGCCAATGATTGAAAGAATCTGTTTGACCAAAGCTGGAGCTATCTATGGCGACGCGAAACGTTGTGCTCACCCCTCACCAGGAACAGGTTATCCATGACTTGGTCCAGTCCGGTCGTTATCAAAATGCCAGCGAAGTGATGCGAGAAGGTTTGCGCCTATTGGAACAGCGCGTCGCAGAAGACACCGCCAAAATTGAGGCCCTGCGTCAGGCGACCTCGATCGGCATCATGGACCTTGAGCACGTGCGCTTTACTCAGTTAAACGAAGGAGAACTGGAGCACTACCTCGAGGGCTTGAGCCTGGAGGCAACCCTCCCTGCGCGCGAGAAACATTGAGCATGCCGCAGTATCGGATTTCCAACGCGGCGCGCGCCGACATTGTCGACATACTCGGGCTCTCCCAGACGCAGTTCGGCGATCAAGCACGCCAGCGCTACCAGGCGCTAATCCTCTCGGCGCTGCAAGCGATTGCCGACACGCCTTATCGCATTGGCAGCCACGAACGCGATGAGCTGGCACCGGGCCTTCGCAGCTATCACCTCACCTATTCACGCCAGCAGGCCAAACACCCCCATGGCGCGGTCAAAAGCCCACGCCATGTCGTGTTTTATCGTGTAGCAAGCGACGACGTGATCGAGGTCGTCCGGCTCCTGCATGACGCCATGGAAGTGCAATTGCACTTGCCTACTGACTGATCCTGGCCCAACGGCTTAGCTGGCCATGAACAGCGAAGGTCAGGCGCCCGCCTCTACATGCAACTTGAGCGCCCTCGCTGCCAGCCGACTCGGTGGCCACTTGAAGCGGGAGGTTCTGGGCCCGACCGGATTATCGAGGCCCACGACCAGAAGCACGATGCTCAACGTTGCGTGCCACTTTCAATGCTGAACAACCGCTGCTTAAGCATTTTCCGCAACCAGGCGCCTAGCATTACGCTCCAGCCGCCGATAGATACGCGGATCGATGCCCCTAGCGACCAATGCCCTCGCAACATCCCGCAGAGCGCGAGCATCTCGTAGGCTAATTTCAGGATAGGTACCGAGAGAAATACGGGGTTGCTTATCCGCCCAGGAAAAGCGGAAGTGCCAGCACTTGGCGCCTTTCGTATTCACGAAAAGAGCGAGGCTGTTGTAGTCAGGGAGGGTGTAGTCCTTGGCACGGGGTTTGGCGTATCGGACCGCGGTATCGGTGAGAGCCATCGTACAATCTCCGTCTCGTTTGAATAGAGGAGATTTGTACGGTTTCCAGCGAAGCGAGGCCCACGAAAAAGTGATCTACCAAGCGCCTGATTAATGTACTAAACAATGTACTAAAAAACCGTGGCTCGTAGTGTTTTCGAGTGGAACTTACTGGAATGAAAAAAGAGGCCGAAGCCTCTTTTTTCAATTTCTGCAGACTTCAATAGAAGCCTGTAGAACAATAATTGGAGCGGGAAACGAGACTCGAACTCGCGACCCCGACCTTGGCAAGGTCGTGCTCTACCAACTGAGCTATTCCCGCGTCTTGGTGATGCGCATTCTATAGAATCCTCATCACCCGTCAACCCCTTGATTCAAAAAAGTTTTATTTCTTTTCAACCTCGGTGCGCAGATGCGGCCAGGCGGCGCGCAAATATTGCAGCATGGACCACAAGGTCAGGCCCGCGGCGATCAGCAGCAAGGCGTAGCCCAGCAATACCCAGAAGGAGAAATCCGACGGGTTGGCCAGCAGGATCACCAGGGCAAGCATCTGCGCCGCGGTTTTCCATTTGCCCATGTTGGACACGGCCACGTGGGCTCGGGCACCGATTTCGGCCATCCACTCCCGCAGGGCGGAGACCACGATCTCGCGACCGATGATCACGGCCGCCGGCAACGTCAGCCAGAGGTTGCCGTGTTCCTGCACCAGCAGCACCAGGGCGACCGCTACCATCAGTTTGTCGGCCACCGGGTCCAGGAACGCGCCAAACGGCGTGCTCTGTTCCAGGCGACGGGCCAGGTAACCGTCCAGCCAGTCGGTGGCGGCTGCGAAGGCAAACACCGAACTGGATGCCATGTAGCTCCATTCGTACGGCAGGTAAAACAGCAATATGAAAATCGGTATGAGCAGGACGCGTAGTACGGTGATCAGATTAGGGATATTCATCGGCACAACTGGCTACGAGGTGAGAAGGCATTCTACTCGCTGTGCAGATTTGCATAAATCAACTCTGCGAGCTTTTTACTGATACCGGGAGCTTTGGCTATTTCTTCGATGCTGGCACGGGACAGCTCCTGCAAGCCACCAAAATGTTTTAACAAGTCCCGCCGCCGTGTCGGCCCGACCCCTGCCACCCCTTCCAGGGTTGAGGTACGCCGGGTTTTGCCACGTCGGGCACGGTGGCCGGTGATGGCGAAACGGTGGGCTTCGTCGCGGATCTGCTGGATAAGGTGCAGCGCCGGGGAGTCGCCCTTCAAGGTGAACTCATGGGCTGCATCATTCAAGTACAAGGTTTCAAAACCGGCCTTGCGGGTGGCACCCTTGGCCACGCCGAGCAGGATCAGGTCGGGTACCGCCAGTTCGTTGAGCACGTCGCGGGCCATGGACAGTTGGCCCTTGCCACCATCCACCAGCAGGATATCCGGCAGCTTGCCCTCGCCGTCCTTCAGTTTGCTGAAGCGGCGGGTCAGGGCCTGGTGCATGGCGGCGTAGTCATCGCCCGGGGTGACGCCTTCGATGTTGTAGCGCCGGTAATCGGACTTGATCGGCCCTTCCGGCCCGAACACCACGCAGGAAGCCACGGTAGCCTCGCCGCTGGAGTGGCTGATGTCGTAGCACTCGAGGCGCTGGGGCGGTTCGTCAAGGTTGAGGACTTCGGCCAAGGCGTCAAACCGCGCGGCGACATGCTGCCGGTTGGCCAAGCGTGCACCCAAGGCCTGTTCGGCGTTGGTCACGGCCAACTGCTGCCAGCGCGCACGGGTGCCGCGCACGCGGTGGCTGATGTCCAGCTCGCGGCCACGCAGTTCGTGAATCGCTTCGATCAGCGCCGGGAAGTCCTCGTGCACCACGTTGACGATCAGTTCGCTCGGCAGGTCGCGCTCGGGGCTGCTGACGTAGTACTGGCCGAGGAACGCCGCCATGACTTCGGCGACCTCCTCTTCTATACCGGTCTGGGGGAAGAAGTTCTTGCTGCCCAGCACCCGGCCGCCGCGCACGCTGATCAGGTGCACACAGGCGCCGCCCGGGTTGACGAAGGCGGCGATGACGTCGACGTCACCGGTGCCGCCTTCCATGCTCTGCTGGTCCTGTACGCGGCGCAGCAGGGAGATCTGGTCGCGTAGCTCTGCGGCGCGCTCGAAATCCAGGGTGCTGGCCGCTTGCTCCATGGCGCCGGACAGTTCATCGGCCAGGGCATTGCTGCGGCCTTCGAGGAACATCACCGAGTGACGCACGTCCTCGGCATATTCCGCAGGCTCAACCAGGCCCACGCACGGCGCCTTGCAGCGCTTGATCTGGTACTGCAGGCACGGGCGGTTGCGGTTCTTATAGAAACTGTCTTCGCACTGGCGCACGAAAAACGCCTTTTGCAGCAGGCTCAGGCTTTCGCGGATGGCGCCGGCGCTGGGGTAAGGCCCGAAGTACTTGCCCTTCTGCTTCTTGGCGCCGCGATGGATGCTCAGACGCGGAAAGTCGCCGTCCGAGAGAAACACGTACGGGTAGGACTTATCGTCACGCAGCAGGATGTTGTAGGGCGGCCGCCATTCCTTGATCAGCGTCTGCTCAAGCAGCAGCGCCTCGGTTTCATTGGCGGTGATGGTGGTTTCCACCTGGGCGATACGCGCCACCAGCGCCGCGGTCTTCGGCGCCAGGCCCGTCTTGCGGAAGTAACTCGCCAGGCGGCTTTTCAGGTTCTTGGCTTTACCGACGTAGAGCAGGCGCGCTTCGCTGTCGAACATGCGATACACGCCGGGACGGCCACTGCAGGTTGCAAGGAACGCACTCGGATCGAACAGCACTTTAATTTCAGAGGCTGTCATTTCAGGCGCTGGCGTCTACCATGCCGTGGCGTACCGCCAGCAGGGTCAATTCAACATCACTGCTGATGGAAAGCTTTTCGAAAATCCGATAACGGTAGGTGTTCACGGTTTTCGGCGACAGGCACAGCTTGTCGGAAATCGACTGGACTTTTTGACAGCCGACAATCATCAGGGCGATCTGAATTTCCCGCTCCGACAGCGCATCGAACGGCGAGTCGCTGGTGGGCTGAAACGACTTGATCGCCAACTGCTGGGCAATCTGCGGGCTGATGTAGCGTTGGCCGGCGAATACCAGGCGGATAGCCTGGACCATCTCGGCCAATCCCGCGCCCTTTGTCAGATAGCCGGCAGCGCCCGCCTGTAGAAGCCGTGTAGGAAAAGGATCTTCCTCGCACACGGTCACTACCACGACTTTGATATCCGGATGGCTGCGCAACAACTTCGTAGTGGCGCCAAGACCGCCGATCCCGGGCATCTTGACGTCCATCAAAACCACATCGGGCTTCAACTCCCGGGCCTTGATCAGGGATTCCTCCCCTGACTCGGCCTGGCCGACTACTTGCAGGCCATCGATGTCAGCCAGCATTCGTGTAATGCCTGTACGAACGAGATCATGGTCATCGACTACTAGCACCCTAATCAAGCAGACACCTCGCGATATGGTCTTATAGGTTGCTGAACACCTTAGCAAAAAACCACGGCGCAGACCTAGCTGCAAGCGTCATATATATAGAGTTTCAATGCACAACGGGCCGCCGCCGAATGGCGGACGGCTCAATTTCCTGGGTAAAAGGTCAGGAATCCGGGGCCGATGACCGGTTTTTTCCATTGGTGGTGAGTGAATGCTCGGCCAGGGTAGAAGTCAGGCGATGGATTGCGTCCTGGTCTTCCTTGAACATCGCACGGTAGTTCCCCAGCACTTTCTCCTCGACCTGGCTCAGGTTTTCAAGTTGGGTCGGCGTTGGATTGCCGGTCAACACGTACAGGATATCGACACCTCTTTCTGCCACGCGGGACAAGTAATCAGCCTTTGGCGCGCGTCCGCCATTTTCATATTTACCCTGTGCGTTCGCCTCTACACCTCCTATTTCACCAAAAGTTTTCTGCGACAGGCCAAGCCGCTCTCTTTCTTGCCTTAACCGGAAACCGATTCCACTCATTTGGATGTATGATCCTATTTGGCACACCCCTAGAGGTGACACACTCATCTCGTTTTACACAAACTTGAACGGTTTTGAACTATGCCCGGTATTCGCACTGCTGCACAAGCCAAGGCCTGGCTGGAACATCAAGGTAAGTCTGTTCAAGCGTTCGCCCGGGAACATGGCGTGGACCCGGCAACCACTTATCAAGTGCTCGCTGGGCGCAAAAAGGGACGGCGTGGAGAAGCCCACAAGGTCGCGGTCCTGTTGGGCATGAAGGACGGGATCATCCCGGTTGAGGGCGAAACCGTGAGACAAGAGCAGGAAGTCATTTCTTGAAGTGAGTATGCGCTTATTAAAACCAAGTGCCTGTTTTCCTCGAACTGGCAGTACTCGCACCCGATCACGGCCGGCAATTGCGCTCCATGCGCCAGAAGCAATCCTCCGCCCCAACGATTTCCAGGCCCTTGCGCTGATAGAGCCTTCGCGCCGGGTTGGTCTTGAAAACGGTCAACCGTAAAAGACCCAGCCCTTCCGCGCGCGCCTTGTACACCATCTGCTCGATAACCCAGCCGCCAGCCCCTTGATGACGAAACGCCTCAAGGATGTGCAGCTCGCGGATATACAGTGCCTTGGGGTCACGACTGATGCTGATGAAACCCAGCACCTCGTTATCGCGACAGATCAGCCAGTTTTCTCGTCCGGCCCAGGCGGTATCGAAACCGGCATCGGACCACGACAAGTCGTATTGGCGATAATAATTACCCATGGCCTGGTGGGTCAGGGTCCGGGCGAAGGCCAGGTGTTGGCTGGTCGCGGCCTGCAGTTGAAACGCCATGTGCCTGAACTCCCTAGATTGCCACCTGTTCTCCCTGCCACTGGCCGCCGGTGTCGCGTCGTGCAATCACCAGCGTATCGCCTACACCCGGGCTAGCCGCGATCAAACCACCGTCGGCGCCCCAGATTGCGCTGCGCCCGGCGCAGGCCCAGCCACCGGATGGGCCACCGTGGTTGGCCATCAGCACCAGCATCCGGTGCTCGGCGGCATAGCCCTGTAGCAAGGCGGTGTCCGGCGCGTAGCCGCCTTCGCTGATCAGCACACCCGCAGCGTAGATGTTCGCCCCGTCCTCGGCAGCCTGTCGAGGGTGGCTGGCGTGGGAAAAATCCGCGCATACCGCCAGGGCGATCCGGTCGTCCCCCCATTCAAGGGCCGCCCCGCCCTGCCCCGCAGCAAACGCCACGTCTTCACCGGGATGCAGATGCTGCTTGGTATAGACCGCCACCGAGCCATCCGGCCCCAGCACCAGCGCACCGATCAACACCTCACTGGCGCCCCCCAGGCGAATCGGCATGCCCACCACCGCGGTGATGCACAACTCACAGGCCATCTCCCGCAGCGGCGCGAGCGCTTCATCGCCGGGCGCGATCGCCAGCCCGGCAGCCAGTGACGGTTCATAGCCGGTCAGGGACAGTTCCGGAAACACCAGCAATTGCACACCATGCTCTGCCGCCGTGCGCATGAATGCCAGGTGACGCGCGATATTTCCGGGTACGTCGCCCGCAATGGAAATGGATTGGGCAGCAGCAATCGTCAAGGCCGTCATGGTCGCATCCAGGCAATCATCGTGAAGTCCGTGCAGCATATCGACACTAGGGTCATAGCCGTAAGTACCCACACTCAATAGAAATTACTGATTGAATCCACCCGCTCGCCTCAGTTAAGCTCCCCCCATCATTTGGAGACACACCATGTTGCAACTCACCCACACTCAGGTTTGCCCTGCTGCCAGCGCCCAGCGCTCGGTCGTGGCTGCCCGCGTGAGCGATTTGAGCGCACTGGTCAGCTTTTATTTTGGGTATTGGTTTAGCCACTGGCGCGCCTGATACCTGAAATCGGCGCCCACTACTCAAGGGGTCGCCTACCAGAGAAATCTAACCCCCGGTCGGCTCCCCGACCGGGGGTTTTGTTTTTTCAGCCCTTATTATTTTTGCCACACACCGAACACTTAAAGGACTCACGCCATGAACTACGCCACCTATTACCGCTACGACACCTCCACCGCCTGGCGATTTAGCAAGCTCCGTTCGGGACAGCCTGCCGCCTCCGATCGGTCACCTATTGGTGGCAAGCCAACACACGTAGCCAATACGGCCAATTGTCGAACACCCCAGTAGGGCAGAGCGTGCGGGAACAGCCCGCCGCTTGCCCAGGAAGCCCGAATATGAACGCCTCGATCGCCGCTCTGCCTGTTTCCACCCTGTCCTGCGCCAATGAAGCGCTGACCCAGCGTTTGCCCAGTGCCCTTGAGCTCAAGCACCAACTGCCCCTGAGCCCATTCCTCAACGAACAGATCCACGCCCATCGCCAAGCCGTGCGCGCCATTCTCCAGGGCGAAGACTCACGCCTGCTGGTGATCGTCGGCCCGTGCTCGATCCACGACCCGGAATCGGCCATGGAATACGCACGCAACCTGAAAAAACTGGCCCATGAAGTCAGTGACCAGATGCTGCTGGTGATCCGCGCCTACGTCGAAAAACCCCGCACCACCATCGGTTGGAAAGGCCTGGCCTACGACCCGCGACTGGATGGCAGCGACGACATGGCCGCGGGCCTGACCCTGTCCCGGGAACTGATGCGGGAAATGCTGCGCCTGGGCCTGCCGGTCGCCACCGAGCTGCTGCAACCGATGGCTGCCGGCTACTTCGATGACCTGTTGAGCTGGGTCGCCATTGGCGCGCGCACCACCGAATCGCAGATTCATCGCGAAATGGCCAGCGGCCTCGGCATGCCCGTCGGCTTCAAGAACGGCACCGACGGCGGCGTGGCCATCGCCTGTGACGCCATGCGCTCCGCCGCTCACCCGCACCGTCACTTCGGTGTCGACAGCCAGGGCCATCCGGCGATCATCCAGACCCCGGGCAACCCCGACACTCACCTCGTGTTGCGTGGCGGCCATCGTGGGCCGAACTACGATCGCCAGAGCGTGGCCCAGGTTCACGCCGACCTTGCCAAGAGCAAAGTCGCGCCGCGGATCATGGTCGACTGCAGCCACGCCAACAGCGGCAAAGACCCGCTGCGCCAACCGGCGGTGTTCAACGACGTGCTGGAGCAGCGCCTGCAGGGCGACACGTCGCTGATCGGCATGATGATCGAGAGCCATCTGTTCGAAGGCTGCCAGCCATTGAGCCCGTCGATGAAATACGGCGTGTCGATCACCGATGGCTGCCTGGGCTGGGACGGCACGGAACAGCTGCTGCGCAGCGCTGCCGAGCGGTTGCGGGTACACAATCGCGCCTGACAATGAAGATCAAATGTGGGAGCGGGCTTGCTCGCGAATGCGGTGGTTCAGCCAGCACATGCATCAACTGGCGCGCCGCTTTCGCGAGCAAGCCCGCTCCCACACTGGATCTTCATTCACTTGACTAAAGTGGATAAAGAGCCTCATCAAACTGCGCCAACTTCGGAAACACCAACGGCTGGTCATCCGCCAGCCCTTCCAATCGCTGCTGGTAACTGTGCAGGAAAGTCTGCCGGGCCTCGGCGCTGATATACGGCACATGCCACGCCACAAACGGCTCCAGCACCTCAAACCCGACATACGCCAGCGTGCCACGCAGGATCGGCCGCAGCATGTCCTCCAACGGCCCGTGAATCGCACCCTCGCCAAACATATGCTCGCGCCCGCCGAGGGTCACCGTGACCAGCGCTTTCTTGCCGGCGAGCCCGCCCTGATCATAGAACCGCTTGCCGCCGTAGCACACGCCCGACACCAGAACCCGGTCAATCCAGCCCTTGAGCATCGCGGGCGCCGAGAACCAGAAGATCGGGAAATTGAGGATCAGCAGATCGGCCCACAGCAGCTTGTCCAACTCCTGCTGGATATCCGCCGCGATGGATTGGCTTTTCACCCCCAGGCGCTGCTCCAGGGCATACACCAGGTAGTCGGGGTTCTCCCGCGAGGTGAAGTCCGAGGCGCTGGCTACGGGATTCCAGTTCATCGCGTACAAATCACTGACCTGCACCTCATGCCCCTGCGCTTGCAGGGTAGCCGTGGCCTGGTCACGCAAGGCCGCGGTAAACGACTGCGGCTCGGGATGGGCGTGGACAATCAACACCTTCATAAAAACTCCTCAAGAAGTAAGCGCGGCCCGTTTGGCCAGCAAATGGTCGAGCCAGTCGGGGTCCATTTCCGGCTCCGATGAAAACAGCAAGCCGGTGTAGTCCTGATACGGCGGGGTGAAGATCGCGCTGCGGCTGCCCTGGTCCACCACCCTGCCCCGCTGCATCACCACCACTTCGTCGGCGATGGCGCGCACCGTGGCCACGTCATGGGTGATAAACAGGTAGGCCACGCCCAACTGCTGCTGAATGCGGTTGAGCAGTTTCAGCACGCCCTCGGCCACTAACTGATCCAGGGCCGAGGTCACTTCGTCGCAGATGATCAATTGTGGGTCGGCCGCCAGGGCGCGAGCGATGCAGATACGTTGCTTCTGGCCGCCGGACAGCTCACGGGGCTGACGCTCCATGAAGGTGGCCGGGTCCAGCTCGATCATCTCCAGCAACTCGGCGACTCGGGCGCGCATGGCCTTGCCCTTGAGGCCGAGGTAGAAGGTCAGTGGCCGGCCAATGATGTCGACGATGCGCTGGCGCGGGTTCAGCGCGGTATCGGGGATCTGGTAGATCATCTGGATCCGTCGCAACTGCTCCTTGCTGCGCCGGCGAAAGTCCGCCGGCAACGCTTCACCGTCATACAGCACCTGCCCCGCCGTAGCCGGCAGCAACCCCGTAATCAAGCGTGCGGTGGAGCTTTTGCCGCTGCCGGACTCACCGATCACCGCCAACGTCTGGCCGCGATGCAAGCTCATCGACACGTCATGCAGCACCGGCTGATGCCCGTAGCTGGCGCACACCTGACGCACTTCCAGCAACGGCACCTGCTGCTGCGGGCAAGCCTTGGGCTCGGTGCGAAAGCTGCGCACCGCCCACAGGGACTTGGTGTAGTCCTGCTGCGGTGCGCTGAGCATGGTGCGGGTCTCGGCCTCCTCCACCAGCTTGCCGTGGCGCAGCACCATGATGCGGTCGGCCATCTGCGCGACCACTGCCAGGTCATGGCTGATATACAGCGCGGCACTGCCGAAGGTTTTCACCGCATCGCGAATCGCCGCCAGCACTTCGATCTGGGTGGTGACGTCGAGGGCGGTGGTGGGTTCGTCGAAGATGATCAGGTCCGGGTGACAGGCCATCGCCATGGCGGTCATCACCCGTTGCAGTTGCCCGCCGGAGACCTGATGCGGATAACGCTGGCCGATGGTTTCCGGATTGGGCAGGCGCAGCACGCGGTACAACTCCACCGCCTCGCGTTCAGCCTGGGCGCGGCTGATGCCACCGTTGATCACGGCGGTTTCCACATGCTGGTCAATCAGCCGATGGGCCGGGTTGAACGACGCGGCAGCGGATTGCGCTACGTAGGCAATCCGCAGTCCTCGCAGCTTGCGCAAGGCTTCGGGTTTGGCCTGCAACAGTTGAATGCCGTCAAAGCACACCGAGCCACCGGTGATGCGACAACCATCGCGGGCAAAACCCATGGCCGCCAGGCCCAACGTTGATTTACCCGCGCCAGACTCACCAATCAGCCCCAGTACCTCACCCCGTTGCAACGTCAGGTCGATACCCTTGATCAACGGATGCCAGGCGTCTTCGTAATGCCCTTCAATCTGCAGGTTGCGGATTTCCAGCAATGGCTTGTCCATCCTCAACACTCCTTCAGGCCGCTGGATTTATGCAGCATCCAGTCGACGACAAAATTCACGCTGACGGTGATCAACGCCACTGCCAGCGCCGGCAGCAACGGGCTGATGTCACCGAAGGTGATCAGCACCGCGTTGTCGCGGACCATGCTGCCCCAATCGGCGGTGGGCGGTTGAATGCCCAGGCCAAGGAACGACAGCGCGCTGATAAACAAAAACACGAAGCAAAAGCGCAGGCCGAACTCGGCAATCAGCGGCGCGGCGGCGTTGGGCAGCACTTCCCGGGTGACCAGCCACCAGAGCCCTTCCCCACGCAAGCGCGCGGCTTCGACAAAATCCTGCACCACCACGGTCATCGCCACAGCCCGGGACAGCCGAAACACCCGGGTCGAATCCAGCAGTGCAATCACCAGCACCAGCGAGGTGGCATTGGTGCCCACCACGCTGAGGATCAGCAAGGCGAAGATCAGTTGCGGGATCGCCATCAGGATATCCACCACCCGCGACAATCCCTGGTCGACCCAGCCGCCCTTGATCGCGGCTATCAAGCCGCTCAAACCGCCCAGCAAAAACGCCAGCACCGTGGTCAAAAAAGCGATGCCCAGGGTGTTGCGCGCGCCATACACCAGGCGGCTGAACATGTCCCGCCCGAGGTTATCGGTGCCCAGCAGGAATTGGCCGCTCCAGGGCGCAAACCCGTCGCCCACCACCTGGGTTTCGCCATAGGGCGCGAGCAGCGGTGCAAACAACGCCACCAGCACGTACAGCACGATGACCAGCAGGCCGAACTTCGCGCTCAATGGCGCCCGGGCCAGTTGTGTGAGAAGGCTCATGGTCTACCCCTTGGGATGCATCAGGCGTGGGTTGGTGGCGATGGACAGCACATCGGCGCCGGTATTGAGCAGGATGTAGGTGGCGGCAAAGATCAGGCTGCACGCCTGCACCACCGGGATATCGCGCTTGGACACCGAGTCCACCAGCAACTGGCCGAGGCCCGGGTAGACAAACACCACCTCCACCACCACTACGCCCACCACCAGGTACGCGAGGTTGAGCGCGATCACGTTGACGATGGGCGCCAGGGCATTGGGCAGTGCGTGGCGCCAGATAATCCGCGACTGGCTGATGCCCTTGAGCCGGGCCATTTCGATATACGGGCTGGCCAGCAGGTTGATCAGCGAGGCACGGGTCATGCGCATCATCTGCGCGATCACCACCAGGCTCAGGGTGGCCACCGGCAACACCGAACGTTCGAGAATGGTGGCGAATGAGGCATCCGGCGCCAGGTTGGACAGGCTGGGAAACCAGCCCAGCTTGACCGAAAACACCAGGATCAGCAGGTAGGCGACGAAGAACTCCGGGAACGACACCGCACTCAGGGCCGAGGTGTTGAGCAGGCGGTCGAACCAGCTGTTGCGGTACAGCGCGGCGAGCATCCCCAGCACCAGCGCCAGGGGCACCGAGACCAACGCCGCCAGTGCCGCGAGGCGCAAGGTGTTGCCCAGGCGTGCGCCGATCAGTTCAGCGATGGGCCGCTGGTTGGCCAGGGAAGCGCCGAGGTCGCCGTGCAGAAGGCGCAGCAGCCATTGCACGAACCGGCTCAGGGGCGGCAGGTCCAGGCCCAGTTGGGCGCGAAAGGCGGCGATGGTTTCCGGCGTGGCGGACTGGCCGAGCATGGCCTGGGCGATATCACCGGGGAGCATGCCGACCGCCAGGAAGATGATCACCGAGACGGCGAACAACGACAGCAGGCCAAGGGCGAGGCGTTGGAGTACCAGTTTGAATAGGCTATTCATGTTCGGTTCTCATGAGTGGGGCATGTTCTCGAAGGCGACAAATGTTCAATGTGGGAGCGGGCTTGCTCGCGAAAGCGGTGTGTCAGCCAATACAGATAGAGACTGACCCACCGCATTCGCGAGCAAGCCCGCTCCCACATTTGATTTGTGGCGTATCTGGAATCTTCACGCCTGCCACCACCGCTCGATCAGCCGCAACCCATCCAGTTCCCCATACGGCGCCGTCAGCGGTCCATGGCTGACGCGGTTCGAGCGGGCCGCCACGGAGCTGGCGAACAACGGCACAATCGCACCGCCGTCGTCCCGGCACAGGCTCTGCATTTCGTTGTACATCTCCTGGCGCAGCGGCGCGTTCATCTCGCCTCGCGCTGCGTTGAGCAACTGGTTGAAGCGGTCGTTATTCCAATGGGTTTCGTTCCACGCCGCGCCCTTGGCGTAGCCGATGCTGAACATGCGGTCGGCAGTCAGGCTGCTGTACCAGAACGAGGTGGTGAACGGCTGCTTCATCCAGATATTGGAGAAATAGCCATCCGCCGGCTCGCGCACCACGTCGATATCAATCCCGGCCTGGCGCGCCTGCTCCTTGAACAGCACCGAAGCATCCACCGCGCCGGTGTAGGCGGCATCGGAAGCTTGCAGGCGCACCTTCAGCGACTCCACACCGGCCTTGCGCAGGTAGAATCGCGACTTGTCCGGGTCGTAGGTGCGCTGCTCCAGGGCGGCGTTGATGAAGCGGCTGCCGGGCTGGATCGGATGGTCGTTGCCCACCAGGCCATAGCCATGCAGCACCGAGGCCAGCAGGGTTTCGCGGTTGATCGCATGCTTCATCGCCATGCGGATGTCGTTGTTCTTGAACTCGTTGCTGTCGCACAACATCGGGAAGGTGTAGTGCTGGGCGCCCTTGGTTTCTTCGATGACCAGCGTGGGATTGCGCTTGAGCAGGGCTACGGTTTTCAGGTCGACCTTGTTGATCACGTCGACTTGCCCGGTGACCAGCGCATTGACCCGCGCTGCGCCGTCGGCAATCGCCAACAGCTCGGCACTGGCGAAGTGTGCCCTGCCCGGCTTCCAGTAATCGGGGTTGCGCTCCAGGTCCATGCGTACCCCCGGCTCGAAGCTTTTCAGGCGATAACCGCTGGTGCCGATCCCGGCCTGCCAGTCGGCGGCGCCGTCCTTGGCGGGCATGATCACCAGGTGGTAATCGGCGACTACATAAGCGAAATCGGCATTGCCCGAGTGCAATTCGAACACCACGGCATCGCTGCCCTTGGCGCTGACACTGGCCACATCGCCGATCACCGTCTTGGCCGCCGAGGTGGAGTTGGCTGCCAGGTGATGGTTGATCGAGGCCACCACGTCGTCAGCGGTCAGGCTTTTGCCGTTATGGAAGGTCACGCCCTGGCGCAGCTTGAAGGTCCAGGTGCGCGCGTCGGGCGTCGACTCGAAGCTTTCGGCCAATTCGGGGATGGCGCTGCCGTCCACCGCGATTTCCGTGAGGGTGTTGTACACCGCCGAAAAGCCGACGAAGGTGAAGGTGTCGACCCAGGATCCCGGGTCGCGGGAGTCGGTGGTGCTGCCGCCGGCCAGGCCCATGCGCAGCACGCCGCCCGGCTTGGGCGTGGCCTCCTCGGCAAAGGCCTGCAGCGGCAGGCCCATGGAAAACGCGGCGGCCACGGCACCGGCTACGGCGCTGTGCTTGAGGAAGTCCCGCCGGTGCATCGCTTGAGTCATTTTGTTGTTGTTTTCGCTCATGGTGTTGCTCCTCTAAAGGTTCACACAGGCATGCTTCAACTCGATCAAGGTCACGCCGTTGCGCTTGAAACCGTTACGCAAATCCGTCTGCAGCTCATCCAGGTTCTGTGGCTCGCTGACCGTGCAGCCGAACGCCCGCGCCAGGGCGGCGAAGTCCGGGTTGCGCGGCAGTACGCCGATGGGTTCGATGTCCAGGTTCAGCATGTCGTCGCGAATCTGCCCCAGGGCGTCGTTGTTCCAGAGCAACACCACCAGCGGGCTGTCCAGTTCTTCCACGGCCGTGGCCAGTTCCTGGGCGGTGTAGAGAAAGCCGCCGTCGCCCACCAGCACCAGGCCGGGCCGTTGCGGTGCGCCGAACTTGGCGCCGATACCGGCCGGCAGGCCATAGCCCAGGGTGCCGTAGCCGGTGGGATGCAGCCAACTGCGGGTGGTGTTGCTGGGAAAGGCGTAGTTGCCGGTGTAGGCCAGTTGGGTCATGTCACTGCTGATGAAGGCATTGGCGGGCAACTCGGCGGCGACGCGGTCGAGAATCGCCTGGTGAATGCGTTGCAACGGACCATGGCCGCTGCTGATTGCCTGGCGTAACGTCGCGACCGCAGCGGTGGCGGCATCCGCGTTGCGCGGCGTGGCTGGCAAGCGTTCCAGCAAAGCCAGCGTCGTTTGCCGGGCATCACCGTGCAACGCGACGGCGCAGGAATAGAAATCGTTGAACTTGCGCGGGTCGATATCCACCCGCAGCAGCTCGCCATTAATCGGCAGGCGTTCACGCCAGAAGTCGGTATCGGCCATTTCGGTGCCGATGGCCAACACCACATCCGCCTCGGCGATGAGCTGCCAGCCGGGCTCGACACACAGGGTCGAACCGGCATTCAGCGGATGCTCCACCGGCAACAATCCCTTGCCGGCGACACTGCTGAAAAACGGCGCCGCCAGTTGTGTGCTCAAGCGCTGCAAGGCCTCGGCCGCCAACAGTGCGCCGCCACCGGCAATGATCATTGGCCGCTTGGCCGCAGCCAGTTTTGCCACTGCCTGATCAAGACTTTCAGCCGATGGCAAACCGCGCCCGGGACGGCGCACCACCTCATTGCTCCAGTCCCGTTTGATCGGCGCCGACAGTACATCCAGCGGCACCGAAATATGCACCGGGCGCGGTCGCTCACTGTCGAACACCGCGTAGGCCCGCGCGATCAACTCCGGCAAATCCTCGGCACTCAACGCTACTGCCGAAAACGCAGTGATGGGCGCGGTCATCGCCCGCTGGTCCTGGGTTTCATGCAGGCAGCCCCAGCCTTTGCCGAGGCTGGCGGTGTGGTTGACGCTGGAAATCACCAGCAGCGGAATCGAGTCGGCATACGCCTGGCCGATCGCCGTCGCGGCGTTGGTCACCCCCGGCCCGGTGATGATGAAACACACCCCCGGCTTACCGCTGACCCGCGCATAACCGTCGGCCATAAAGCCGGCGCCCTGCTCGTGGCGGGTCAGCACATGCCGAATACCGCTGCCCGGCAAGCCGCGATACAGCTCCAGCGTGTGCACGCCGGGAATCCCGAACACCGTGTCGACACCATAGTTGGCCAGCAATCGCACCAGGGCCTGGCCGCCCGTCAAGGTTTTGCTTTGCATTGTCATCTCCTTCACGCCTGGGCGAGACGGATCAATGCATCGACCGCCGTGGCGCCCCGGGCATTGACCAGCAATGGGTTTACATCGAGTTCCAGCAATTGCCCGGCGTTGGCGCAGGCGTAGTCGGCCACCGCACGAATCGCCGCCACCAGGGCTTCCATGTCGGCCACTTCGCGTCCGCGAAAGCCTTGCAGCAATGCGGCGCTGCGCAGGCTGAGCAAGGCGTTGCGGATTGCGTCGTCGGTGGTGGGCAGCAGCAGGCTGCGGCTGTCCTTGAGCAACTCCACGAGGATTCCACCAGCGCCGATCACCAGCGCCAGGCCGAAGTCGTTTTCGCGCTTGATGCCGACAATCAGCTCGGCCAGCGGCGGCGTAGCCATGGACTCCAGCAGCAGCTGATCGAACGGCACATCCGGCGCATAAGCGGCGATTTGCTCGCGCATATGAGCCAGGGCAGCAGTCAAGGCGAAGCCGTCCTGCAGGTTGAGCGCCACGGCGCCGGCTTCGGTTTTATGCGGCAAGTCGGCACTGACGGCCTTGAGTACCAGCGGGTAACCCAGCACTTTGGCATCGGCGATGGCCCGCTCGGGAGTGCTCAAGACACCGGCTGGCGTGGTCAGGCCGAAAGCCCGTAAAGCCTGCTTGGAATCCCATTCATCCAGCGACTGTCCGTGTTGTTCAAGCGCTTGCGGGCACAGCGGCACCAGTATCGACTCACCCCGCGCCAACAACGCCCGGCGATTGTCTTGATAGTCGGCAATCCGGCCCCAGGCCGCCAGCGCATCTTCCACGCCTTGCAACGCGGCAACGCCCTGGGCATGCAGACGCTCGCGAGCGTGGGCCGGGAGCAATTCGGGAAATGCAGAGGTGACAAAGCCAGTCTTGCCGTGGCGAGTCAGCGCACTGCAAAACAGCTCCAGCAGCAGGTCGCACTCCTTGCGCTCACCGGTAAATTCCGCCGGGTAGTCGAGCACCAGCATTGCCGCATCCGCTTCGGTGCGCAGTGCCGTGTCGAGCATCGTATTAAGCGCGTCGCTGTTGCCCCAGATGGCCGTGGTGAAATCCAGCGGGTTGACCAGGTTGGCGTAGCTGGGCAGCACCTGCGCCAACTCTTCACGCTGGCCTTCGTCGAGCTTCGGCAGGCTCAAATCGTTGCGCTCGGCGTAGTCGGCAATCAACCCGGCATCACCACCGGAACAAGCCAGGGCGATCAGGCTGTTGCCCGCCGGCAGATTACCGCAGGCCGCCGCCTTCAGGGTCTCGACAAAACTCACCGGCCCGCTGACCCGGATCACACCCAGGCGCGCGAACAGACTGTCGTACAGCGCATCGGAACCCGACAACGAACTGGTATGACTCAAAGCCAACTCGGCGCCGATCTGTGACACACCGGTTTTCAGGGCGATGATCGGAATGCCTTTCTCCAGGGCCTTGTGGGCCGCACGGGCGAACCCCGGCACATTCTTCAAGCCTTCCAGGTGCAAGCCAATCGCCGTAACGCGCGGCTCGTCGAGCAGCACGTCCATCAACTCGGCAACCCCCAACTGCGCCTGGTTGCCCACCGACGCCATATAGGCCACCGGCAGCGAACGGTCGCTCATGGACAGGTTGTAGGCAAAGTTGCCGCTCTGGGTCAGCACCGCAACGCCCTTCTCGACCGGCTTGCCGCCATGGGCCACCGGCCACAACGCCGAGCTGTGCAGGTAATCCAGCAGGCCATAGCAATTGGGGCCCAGCAGTGCCATCTCGCCAGCGGCCTTGAGCAGTTGTTGCTGCAAGGCTTGGCCCTCGGCGCCGGTTTCGGCAAACCCGGAGGCGTAGCAGATGGCGCCACCGGTGCCAATGGCCGCCAGTTCGGCGACACAGGTCAGGGTCAGCTCGCGATTGGTAGCGATAAACACCGCGTCCGGACCGCACGGCAAATCGGCCACGCGACGCACGCAGGGAACGCCATCGAGGCTGTCATATTGCGGGTTGACCAGCCACATCTGGCCGGCAAAACCACCCTCGGCGCAGCGCTTGAGGGCACGGGCCATGCTGCGCCCACCGACGAATGCCAGGTGACGGGGCGCCAGCAGGCGCTTGAGATTGTCGCGAATAGCCTGGGACATAAGCGTTCTCCGACCCGATCAACGCAACAGTGGCCGCAACAGTTCGCGGGCAATAATGTGGCGCTGGATTTCCGAAGTGCCTTCCCAGATCCGCTCGATCCGCGCGTTGCGCCAGATGCGCTCCACCGGGCCTTCGTCCATCAAACCCATGCCGCCATAGATCTGCACTGCTTCATCGGCAACCTTGCCCAGTACTTCGCTGGCAAACAACTTGGCCATGCCGGCCTCGCCGTCGGTCATGGTGCCCTGGTCCATTTTCCAGGCGGTGTTCAGGGTCAGCAGTTCGGCCGCACGGATTTGCGTGGCCATGTCGGCGAGCTTGAACGAGATGCCTTGGTAGGTGCCGATGGGCTGGCCGAACTGCTTGCGGTCGGCCGCCCATTGCAGGGAAACGTCCAGCGCACGCTGGGCCTGGCCGACGCAGTTGGCAGCCACCATCACCCGGCCTGCGGTCAGCCAGGCATTGGCGACTTCCCAACCTTTGCCGACTTCGCCGAGGACTTTGGAGGCTGGTACGCGGCAGTCGTCGAAGAACATTTCATAAGTGTGGTAGCCGCGGTTGCTGACGCATTTTGGCCCCCGGCGAATGGTCATGCCCGGCGTGCCACGGTCCACCAGGAACGAGGTCACCGCATTGCGTTGGCGACCGTTGTGTTCGTAGGTGTCGGTAACGGCAAACACGATGGCGAAATCCGCGTGGCCGGCGTGGCTGATGAAGTGCTTGCTGCCATTGAGCACAAAGTCATCACCGCTGCGCACGGCGCGGGTCTTGATCGCATTGGCGTCGGAACCGGCACCCGGTTCGGTCAGGGCAAAGCAGTCGATCTTCTTGCCCTGCACGCACGGCAACAGGTACTCGCCAATCTGCGCGCCGGTGCAGGCCATGAGGATTTTCGACGGCCGGGCGACAAACACATGCAGCGCCCAGGAGACTTTCGACAACTCACGCTCGATCAACGCCTGTGACAGGTAGTCCAGGCCGCCACCGCCGACGTCTTCCGGCATGTTGAAGGCATAGAAACCGGCAGCGATGGCCTTGTCACGAATCTGCGCGGCAAGCTCCGGCGAAACTTCATCGGCGCGGTCCACCGCCTCCTCGTGGGGCAACAACTCCTTGGCAACAAAACTGCGTACCGCGTCCACCAACATGTCTTGTTCTTGGCTGGGCTGGAAATTCATGGCGCTACCTGTCGATCGTTCGAGGGTGTTTTGAAGGGGAATCAGTTGCCGGAGAAGTTCGGTGGGCGCTTTTCCATCGAGGCGCGCAGGGCTTCAGCACCGTCGGCGCTGCGTCCACACAGCAAACCGGCGGCGAGTTCCGCCTGAAGCTGCTCGGGCAGGCTGCGCCCGGCGCCTTCGCGGATGAGGGTTTTGGTCTGGGCAAACGCAAAGGTCGGGCCGTTGGCCAGGCGCGTGGCCAGCTCGGCGACGTGGGTATGCAGTTGCTCGTCGGCAACGACTTCGCCCACCAGCCCGGCGGCCAGGGCGCGGTCGGCGCTCCACAATTCATCGAGGAACAGCAGGCGCTTGGCTTGCTCGCTGCCGATCAGGCGCGGCAGATGCCAGCTGGCGCCGGCGTCCGGCGAGTAGGCCATGCTGGTGTAGCCGGCCTTGAAGCGTGCCGATTGCGCGGCGACGCGCAGGTCGCAGCACAGGGTGAGGTCCATGCCGGCACCGACCGCCGTGCCGTTGATGGCGGCGAGGGTGGGTTTGTCGAGGGTGTGCAGGCGGGTCATCAGGGCGTGGGCGGTTTCGGTCCAGCCGTAGGTTTCGAGGGCGCCACGGGCTTCGGCATCGGCCCATTCGGCAAGGTCGGCACCGGCGCAGAAGCTGCGACCACTGCCGGTCAGTACCACCACGCGCACAGCCGGGTCGCGGTTGAAACCGTCCAGCAAGGCATGCAGGTGCTTGAGGGTCGGGATGTCCAGGGCGTTGCGCTGGGGGCCGCGATTGAGGGTGATCCAGGCAACGCCTGCCTGCACCTGAGTGAGCACGGACGGATCTGTAGTCATGGAATCCTCGAATTATTTTAATTGGCTTGAGGGGTGCGACATGGGGCGATACTAAACGAGTGTTCAGTAAGGAGGCAATCGGGTAACTGCAAATATTTTTCGAGGGGAAAATGCCGGCCCGGACATTGCGTCCAGGCGGCGCGGAATCGTCAGTTCAGGGTTTGATCTGGAAGCGCTTGCGCCCGCCCGACTGCAAGCCATCGACCCAGGCTTCGCAGATCTGGATGCCCTGCTCCGGGGTGAAGGTGCCGGGATTGAGCCCCGATTCCAGCCACAAGCCGTCGAGCAAGGCGCTCAAGGCGATGGCCGCCAAATCGGCATCGAACTGCTTCCAGCCCTCCTCCCCGGCCATGTCCACCAAGGCCGAACGCATGATGGTGCGGTACTCGCCATAGGAGTGTTCGTGGGCCTGGTTGATCGCCGGGGCCGTCTTGACCGCCCCCCAGAACACCAGCCAGGCATCCAGCAGTTGCGGGTCGAGCAATTCGGGGGAGAACGAGCCGCGGAAGAACGCCGACAGCCGCTCCCGCGGACTGGGCGGCGCCTTGGCCATCGCATCCCGCAGCAGGTCCATGACCTGCCGGGTGATTGACCGATAGGCCTCGGCCACCAGCTCATCCTTGCCCGAATAGTGGTGACTGATCAGCCCCACCGACACCCCGGCCTCGGCGCTGATCTTGCGGATCGACGCGCCCTGGAAGCCGTCGCGCTTGAGGCAGGCCAACGTCGCCTGCACCAGATTGGCCTTGCGCAACTCCGGTTCCATGCGGGAGAAACGGGATTCCTGGGTCATGAGGCGGTGTCCTTGGGTTGAGTCGGCTGGACGACTCTACCTCACTCCCGGAACCCCGGCGACACCCGATCCAGTAACCGCAGCAATGCCGCCCATGCCAGTTGCATGGCGTCCGGGTCTGCCAGTTCGCCCTCTTCCAGTGGCCGGCCTGGCTCATTGAACTGCCGCTCGGTGTACTCACACACGTGCGCAGGCGGCAGGATCAGCTTGCCGCACGCCTGGGCGGCGATCTGGATATCGCAGGCCTTCTCCAGGTAATACATGCGCAGGAACGCCTGACTGACCGTCTCCCCTACCGTCAACAAACCATGGTTGCGCAGCATCAACACCGGCTTGTCGCCGAGGTCGTGCACCAGTCGCTGTTGCTCGTCCATGTCCAGCGCCACGCCTTCGTAGTCGTGGTAGGCGACCTTGCCGTAGAACTCCATGGAAATCTGATTCACCGGCAACAGCCCGCATTCCAGGGCCGCCACCGCACAGCCGGCGCGGGTGTGGGTGTGCAGCACGCACTGCGCATCTTCGCGGGCGCCGTGAATCGCGCTGTGAATCACAAACCCCGCCGGGTTGACGCCATGGGCCGAAGCCTCGACCGCACGTCCGTCCAGGCCGATCTTCACCAGGCTGGAGGCGGTGATCTCCTCGAACATCAGCCCATAGGGGTTGATCAAAAAGTGATGCTCGGGCCCCGGGATACGCACCGAGATATGGGTGAAAATCAAATCGCTCATGCGAAAGTGCGCGATCAGCCGGTAGCAGGCGGCAAGCTCTTCGCGCAGCTGTCGTTCGGTGGCCCCAGGCATTTTTATTCTCCAGGCGGGTGGGTGATGTGGTTGACGCTAATCCAGTCACCAGTAAAAAAACAAGTTGATTTTTTACTGAGGCTGACCTCCTATAGAAAAATAATAACAACAGCGCCTGGAGTATCCGCACCATGTCGCCCCATGCCTTTCCGCATCTTTTTGAACCGCTGGTACTGCGCGGCAAACGCCTGAAAAATCGCATCATGTCCAGCGGGCACGACACCTCGATGCCCACCGACAACCAGGTCAACGAGCAGTTGATCGCCTACCACCGGGCACGCGCCGAAGGCGGCGTGGGGTTGATTGTGTTGCAGGTGGCCGGGGTGCACGACAGCGCCCGCTACACCTCCCATGTGCTGATGGCCACCGATGACAGCTGCATCGACGGCTATCGCCGACTGGCCGAAACCTGCCACGCCCACGGCACCGTGGTGCTGTCGCAGATTTTCCATCCAGGGCGGGAAATCATGGAGTCGGCCGACGGTTTGCTGGCGGTGGCTTACTCGGCTTCCGGGGTGCCCAACGAACGCTTCCGGGTGATGCCGCGCGCCCTTGACCAGACAATGATCGACGAGATCGTCGCCGGCTACGGCGCTGCGGCAAGGCGCCTGTATCAGGCCGGGATTGACGGTGTGGAAGTGGTCGCCAGCCATGGTTACCTGCCTGCGCAATTTCTCAACCCGCGGGTGAATCGCCGCACCGACGGCTACAACGGCGAGCTGGAACAACGCCTGCGTTTCCTGCGGGAAATCATCGCCACGGTGCGTGCCGAAACCGACGAGCACTTCATCATCGGCCTGCGCATTTCTGCCGATGAACGCGACCCCGAAGGCCTGACCGAAGAGGATTCCCTGGCCGCCGTGCAACAGCTGCAATCACACCTGGATTATGTGCACATCGTTGCCGGCACCTCGGCCTCCCTCGGCGGCGCGATCCATATCGTGCCGCCCATGGCCATTGCCCCGGCGTACCTGGCGACAGAAGCGGCGACGTTCAAGACGCACCTGTCGATTCCGCTGTTCGTTACCGGGCGCATCAACCAGCCCCAGGAGGCCGAATTGATGCTGCAACGCGGCCAGGCCGATGTGTTCGGCATGACCCGCGCGCTGATCTGCGACCCGCGCATGCCGGTCAAGACCTCAAGCGGCCATGCCGAGGATGTACGCGCCTGCATCGCCTGCAATCAGGCGTGCATCGGCCACTTCCACAAAGGCCTGCCGATCTCCTGCATCCAGCATCCCGAGACCGGCCGCGAATTGCAGTTTGGCCAACTGCAACCGGCACTGCGACGCCAGCGGATCATGGTCGCCGGTGGCGGCCCGGCAGGGATGAAAGCGGCAGCGGTGGCGGCGCAGCGCGGACATGAGGTGACCTTGTATGAAGCCAGTGCCCAATTGGGCGGCCAAGTGCTTCTGGCGCAGTTACTGCCCCGACGCAGCGAGTTCGGCGGCGCCAGTACCAACCTGCAGCGCGAGATGGAACTGGCCGGGGTCCGCGTGGTGCGCAACACCCGCGTCGACCGCCCATTGGTGGAACGCGAACAACCTGACCGGGTGATCATCGCCACCGGCGCCGAGCCCTACTGGCCGGCCTTCGAACGCGGCGGCGAATTACAGGTGGTGGATGCCTGGCAAGTGCTGCGCGATGAGGTGCCGCTGGGCCGTTCGGTGGTCGTGGTGGACTGGCGTTGCGACTGGATCGGCCCGGGCATTGCCGAGCGCCTCACCCGTGCCGGCCATCAGGTGCAACTGGCGGTGAACGGCACCCATTGCGGGGAAAACCTGCCGTTGTACGTGCGTGACCAACTGGCCGGCGAACTGCATCGGCTGGGCATTCCGATCATCCCTTACGCCCGTTTGTACGGCTGCGACGACACTACCGTCTACCTGCAACATACCGCCAGCGGCGAGCCGATGCTGCTGGAAAATATCGACACCCTGGTGTTGTGCCAGGGCCACCAGCCGGTGGACACTCTGGGCGCAGAACTGGAAGGCCTGGTGGCGTTCACGCGGATCGGCGATTGCCTGGCGCCGCGTACCGCCGAAGAGGCGATTTATGAAGGATTGAAAGTAGCGTGGGACATTTGAACGACCAACCGCCACAGCTGTTTCTCGGCACCCGCATCCGCGGCTTGCGCAAGGCCCGGGGCATGACGCTTACCGAATTGGCGCAGATGAGCGAATTGACGGCCGGCTATATCAGCCAACTGGAACGCAACCTCGCCTACCCGTCGATCCCGGCCTTGTTCAACATCGCCCGCAGCCTGGGGGTGACGATCCAGTGGTTTTTTGCCAGCGAGACCACGCCGGCAGCGGAGGATGAAGGTTTTGTGGTGCGCAGGAACAATCGCCAGAGCATTCACTATGAGGACGGGATCGTCGACCAGTTGCTGACGCCCCTGCCCAATCATCAATTGGAGATGCTGCACTCGCGCTTTCCACCGGGCACCTATAGCCAGCAGAGCTATAGCCATGAGGGTGAAGAGGCGGGTTATGTGTTGAGCGGAACGTTTGAGTTATGGGTGGGCGAGCGGCATTTTCAGCTGGTTGAAGGCGACAGTTTCAGCTTCCCCAGCAGTGAGCCCCATCGCTATGGCAACCCCGGAAAGGTGGATGCGGTGGTGATCTGGGTGATTACGCCGCCGACGTTTTAGACCGTTGGAGTGAATGGAGACGTTTCCTACGGGAACTGGCGACGCTGGCACGCCGGCCATCAATGGCGGGGGTCAAGGCCGCTTGCTATAAAAACGACTACATCTTTTCGAGGTCGTCGCCATGTTTGGATTGTATTCGTTGTTTGCCGGTAAGCCGACTCAGGATGACTTGGATACGGTGGAAGCCATCAAGTCAAAAAGAACCATGAGGATTGAGGGAGAATGGGGTATTTCAGTCTCCGCCGAAGAAGTCATGGAATCCGAGGCCTACAAGGAAGCAATTCGCCAAGTCCGCAAAATGGAGGCCAATGATTCATGGGCCTGCTGATCATTTTCCCGTTACTGGTCAGCGGTTATCTGGTGTGTATCAAGCATCCCTATTACTACTGCCGGCTGCATCGTTTTGAAGGGCAGTTACTCTATCTACAGGTTGCGCGACTGGGGCTGGTTTGCCTGGTCGTCGCTAGCCTGGCAAGTGCCTTGACTCTGGCATTTGCAGGTCGTGAGGTTGCAACAGACTACGGCAGCTATCTTGGCGCCCTGTTGGTAGAGCTCGATATTGCCAACAAAAAGAATGCCGCACTTTGGGTTTTTTGGCTGCAGACCGGTTTGACCACCCTGGTCATTCCTTCCCTCTGGGCGAGACTGTATGTCAACGCGAAGAAAAAACAGCTGAAGTTGAAATCCGATGAACAACTCAACTGCCGGCTCGCCTTGAACATCCTTGAAGGCACGCCTTTCAAATACCTGCTCAAAGAATCCATCCAGAAGTACACGCCTTGCATGTTCAGCTTGAACGATCGAAAGGTGTATGTCGGCATTGTCGTATTCGTGGGCATGCCCACCGAGTCAGAAGGAATGGACCACACCTTCACTCTTCTGCCCCTGCTCAGCGGCTACCGTGACAAGGACACACTGGAAGTCAACCTGGGCACGCGTTATTCAGACAACAGCCACCCTGCCCCCATCATGCTCATCCAGGAAAACGTAGTCTCCGTCACTCGCTTCGACTTCACCACCTGGAACACTTCACACGCTCGAACGAACCGCCCACCTCGACAGGAGCCGTTCTTCAATCACCGCTCCATCCGTACGACAAAAGCCTCAAGCGCCTGCGCCTGAGGTTTTGAAATAACCCAGGGGCTGCGCCTCGGGGTTCAGTGCACACAAAAACGCAACACTGAACTGCACCGATTGTGATGGCCGCTTCACACCGGGGTTTATATAGTCGTTCCTACTGCAACCCGCCATGAGCCAGCCGGCCCATCACAAGGAAGCGTTCGATGACTGACCTGCATACCCTTACGGCCGCCGAACTGCTGGCGCAATTTGCCAGCCGGCAACTCGCGCCCATCGACTACTACGACCAACTCCTGGCCCACATCGACCGCTGGGAGCCGCAGATCAACGCGCTCTATGCCTTCGACCCGCAACAGGTGCGCCAGCAGGCCCAGGCCTCCACCGAACGCTGGAACAAGGGCCAACCCAACGGCGCCCTTGATGGCGTACCGGTGACTCTCAAGGAATTGATCGCCACCGAAGGCGTGCCCATTCCCCTCGGCAGCGCGGCCACCCGCCTGACCCCGGCCCTCAGGGACGCACCGCCCGCAGCCCGCATGCGTGACGCGGGCGCGATAATCCTGGCCAAGACCACCAACCCGGACTTCGGCATGCTGTCTTCCGGCCTGTCGAGCTTCCACGGCATCACCCGCAACCCGTGGAACACCGCCAACAACACCGGCGGTTCCAGCTCCGGTGCCGCCGCAGCGGCCGCCGCCGGTTACGGCCCGCTGCACGTGGGCACCGACATCGGTGGCTCGGTGCGCCTGCCCGCCGCCTGGTGCGGCCTGGTGGGATTCAAGCCGACCCTGGGCCGCATTCCCATCGACCCGTACTACACCGGCCGCGCCGCCGGGCCCATGACCCGCACCGTCGACGACTGCGTGCTGTTGATGCAACACCTGGCCCGCCCCGATGCCCGCGATGCCACCAGCCTTCCGCCGCTCACCACCCAGTGGAGTAACCAGCCGCTGTCGGTCAGGGGCCTGCGCGTCGGCCTGATGCTTGAACCCGGCGCAGGCATGCAGCCTGAGGGCTTCGTGTGTGAAGCCGTGGAGCAAGCCGCACGGCTGTTCGAAGCCCACGGCGCCAAAGTCACGCTGATCCCGCCAATCATGGACCGCGCACAACTCGATGGCCTCGACCATTTCTGGCGCGCCCGCCAGTGGGGCGATTTGTCGGCCCTGAGCAGCGAGCAGTTCGACAAGGTCTTGCCGTACATCCGCGACTGGGCCGCGCCGGGCGCCGAGATCAGCGGCGTACAAGCCGTAAAGGGTTTCAACCAGACCTTTGAAATGCGCCGCCGCGCCGCGCAGGTGTTCACCGAACTCGACCTGGTGCTGTCCCCCACCAACCAGGTCAATGCGTTCCCGGCCGAGTGGCCATCACCGAGCAACAACCCGCAACTGCCGTTCGAACACATCGTGTTCACGGTGCCGTGGAACATGGGCGAGCAACCGGCATTGTCGATCAACTGCGGTTTCGCCGCCGATGGCATGCCCATCGGCCTGCAGATGATTGCCCCGCGTTTTGCCGATCAATGGCTGCTGCAAATCGCTAAAACCTACGAGAGCTGGCGTGGCGCAATCCACCACTGGCCGAATCCTTCCTGACTTTTGACGCTGTAAGAACTGCCCACCCACACGCCAGCTCCGGGCCCTCTTGGCCTGGAGCTCGGACGACCTATAACTAAAATCGAGGGGCTGGTATGCACACTGAGCAATTGACACGATCCGATCCTGATCACGCACCCGAAACACCGTCCCCGGACGCCGGCAAAAAGAGCATCTTCGCCGTAGTCCTGGGCAACGCCGTGGAGTTTTTCGACTTTGGTGTGTACGCAACCTTTGCGGTGATGATCGGCCACACGTTCTTCCCGTCCGACAGCGCCTTCGTCAGCCTGATGCTGTCGGTCACGGCGTTCGGTATCGGCTTTATCGTCCGGCCCCTGGGCGCAGTACTGATCGGCGCCTACGCCGACCGCGTCGGGCGCAAACCGGCGATGCTGTTGACCCTGGTGATGATGGCCGTGGGCACCGGCAGCATCGCGATATTGCCCGGTTACGAGACCATCGGTATCGCGGCGCCGATCCTGCTGGTGCTCACCCGCATGATCCAGGGCCTGGCCTGGGGCGGTGAAGCCGGCCCCGCCACCACCTACATCCTCGAAGCGGCGCCACCCCACAAACGCGGGACCTACGCCTGCTGGCAAGTAGTCGCCCAGGGCGTCGCAGCCATGGTGGCCGGGCTGGTAGGGTTCACCCTGACCAAGGTCATGTCCCCGGAAGACCTCAACAGCTGGGGCTGGCGCGTGCCGTTCGTGTTCGGCCTGCTGGTGTTGCCGATCGGCATCTACATCCGCCGCAACCTCGCCGAAACCTTCCACGGCCACGGCGAGCAGACCAGCACCGGCGACCTGGTACGGGAAGTCTGCGGCAAGCACCGGCGCGCACTGGTGCTGGGGTTGCTGATCCTTTCCGGCAGCACCATCACCCAGTACTTCCTCAACTACATGACCACCTTCGCCCTCACCGAACTGAAGCTGCCCACCAGCATCTCGATGCTCTCGACTCTGGTGGCCGGCGCAGCGATGGCCGTGTGCGCGGTGGCCGGCGGCATGCTCTGCGACCGCTTCGGGCGCCGTACGATCCTGATGACACCGCGGGTGGTGTTGCTGTTGATTTTATTCCCGGCCCTGCAACTGATGACCGAGCACCCAAGCCCGGCGACCTTCCTGTTGACCCTGGCGGTACTCTCGGGCCTGCACGGCATGAGTGGCGCGGCGCTGATCGTGTTGCTGGTGGAAAGCTTCCCGAAATCCGTGCGCTCCACCGGTTTCTCCATCGTCTACGCCTTCGGTGTGGCGGCGTTTGGCGGCACTGCGCAGATCATCATCACCTGGCTGATCGGCACCACAGGCGACCCGATGTCGCCGGTCTGGTACCTGCTGATCGCCAACCTGGTGTGCCTCACCGCCGCCTGGTTCGCCAAGGAAACCCGTCCGCCGCTGCCCGGCAGCCCGGCCCGCGAAACCCGGCTCGCAGAAGCTTCGGTTCGCTGAATACCTTTTCCCACTGTCCCGCGTCTTTTCGCCACCGACCGGCAGCACCTGAGGGCCTGCCGGGACGGTCGCCTTACGTCTGATTTGTATGGGGATTTACCATGTATCCACGTCTTTTACTGGCCGTCACCCTGGCGTCCAGCACCCAGGCTTTCGCCCAGGAAAACGCCCAGGCCAGCGCACCGGGCTTTCTCGAAGGCAGCACCCTGGACCTGAACCTGCGTCACTACTATTCCAACCAGCACACCAAACGCACCACCCACTTGAGCATCAAGAAAGCCGGCGGCGTCGAGCCCACGCGTGTACGGGAAACCTGGGTGCAGACCAGCATGCTCAAGTACAGCTCCGGCTACACCCAGGGCCTGATTGGCGTGGGCGTGGATGCGGGGATCTTCAGCGCGGTCAACCTGGAGCGCGGGCACGGCAAGGTGGCCAATGGCGGCGACCGGGTGCTGGTGGACGGCGACGGCGATGCGATTCCCACCTGGAGCCGCCTGGGGGTGGGCGACGTGCGTTTGCGCCTGTCGAGCACCGAGATCAAGGCAGGTCGGCTGATGGCCGACAATCCGATCCTGCGTTACAAGGACAACCGCGCCCTGCCCTCCAGCTTCCAGGGCGTGGGCTTGTTCAGCAACGAATTCGACTGGCTGTCGGTGCAGGGCGGCAGCTTCGAGCGGGCGATTCCACGCACCGGCACCGGCGCCGAAAAGCTCACCACCACCTTCGGCAACCGCGCCTACAGCGGCGCACGCATCAGCTACCTGGGAGCCACGGTAAAACCGGGTTACGGGCTGGAAGCCAGCGTCTACGCGTCGCGTTTCGAAGACATGTGGGACCAGACCTACGTCGGCCTGACCCACCGCATCGGTGACAAAAGCGACATCGCCTTGAAGACCGCCTTCAACTACTACCACACCAGCGACTCGGGCGACAAAAACCTCGGCTACATCGACAATAACGCCGCCAGCCTGGCCTTCACCGCCACGCACCTGGCCCACAGCCTGACCCTGGCCTGGCAGCAGGTATTCGGCAACGAATACTTCGACTACGTGTGGGAGTCCACCGGCAACTACATGGCCAACTCGCTGTACTCGGACTACAACGGCCCCAACGAAAAGTCCTGGCAGTTGCGCTACGACCTGGACTTCGCCGCCTACGGTGTGCCCGGCCTCACCGCCAGCCTGTGGCACGCCAAGGGTTGGGACATCGACGGCACCCATTACGATGGCGACCGCAACGGTCACAACACCGGCTACAACGTGCGCAGCCTGGATGGCGCCAAGCACAACGAAAACGGCTTGATGCTGGCCTATGTGATTCAGTCCGGAACACTCAAGAACACCGTACTGCGCACCATCGTCTACAACCATCGCGCCAGCGGCGGGCAGATTGACGGCAGCTACGATGAGTTCCGCCTCGTCGCCAATGTGCCGATCAACATCTTCTGAGGCTCAGGCTCAGTTCAGCGAACAACGCTGCATCGCCCCCGCCAGCATTTCCTGGCACTTGAGCACCGCCACCGAGCGGGGGCGGTTGCGGTACACGCAGAGGTCGATGCGGATGCGGCCGAGGTCTTCATCGGCGATCGGCACGGCGACCAGGCCGTCGCCCAGGTCCCGCACGTCTGCCTCGACCTGGGGCAAAATCAGCACCGCTGCCCGTTGCCGGGCCAGGCTCTTCTGCACTTCCAGGGAGCTGGTGGTGAACACCGGTTCGAGGGTGACGCCGCGTTTTTTTGCCGCCACTTCCAGGGCCTGGCGCACGCCGTAGGCCGAGTCGGGAATCGCCAGGGGCTGGCCTTGCAGTTCGCTCAATTCGATGCTGTCGCGCTGGGCGAAGGGGTGTTCGGCGCTGACCAGCACCCGGTGCCATAACTGGCAGTGGGCGGTGACTTCGACGTCGGCGCGCTCTTGCAGGTAGAACGCCAGGCCCAGGTCCGCCTCGCCGCTGCACAGGGCGTCGAGGGTGGCCGAGGCGCTGGCGATCACGATGTTGAAGGTGACCTTGGGGTGGGCGCGGTAGAAGGTGGCGAGCACCGGGGCGAGCACGGTGGAAACGATACTTTCTGACACATGGATGCTGATGTTACCGGCCACCTGGCTTTGGCGGCTGGCGATGACTTCGCGTACCTGGTCGAGGCCGCGCAGGGTTGAGGTGACTTGTTCGGCCAGGCATTCGCCCTCGGCGGTGAGGCGGATGCCGCGGGGGCCGCGCTCAATCAGGGCGGCGCCGAAGAAGTGTTCCAGGTGTTCGATCTGGCGGCTGACGGCGGTGGGGGTGACGTAAAGACGTTCGGCGGCCTTACGCAGGGAGGCGCAGCGGGCGACCTCGTGGAAATATCGCAAGGCGCGTAGTTGCATGGGGGGTGCTCCTTTTTTGGGGGGGTGGATTGGGGAGGACGCAATTACTGCGCCATGCGGGTGTACATATCCGTTTCTTCGGTCACGGCGTCCTGCCGGTTTACCCGCTCTGCACTACCCGCGTTCGCTCAGATCAAGATCAAAAGCAGATCTGCTTTTCTGTGGGTGGCTTGCCTGCGATGCAGACAACTCGGTGCATCAGGTACACCCAGTTGATGCCATCGCAGGCAAGCCAGCTCCCACATTTGACCGTGCCCGCTTTAGCTTTT
>NZ_JACAPX010000012.1:6383-118793 GCF_013385435.1 Pseudomonas sp. F9001 | reverse complement strand
GCTGTAAGAGCGGAACCAATAGAGGCCGTTACCCAAACAACGGATATGTACCCTCAACCGTGCTTCTTGTAACGACGAATCCGAATATCCGCCTGCTCCTTGTGCCCCGCAAACCCTTCCATCCCGCAAAGCCGCGAGCAGTATTCCCCTACCAACACCGAAGCCTCATCCGTCAGCACCCGCTGATACGTGCACGTCTTGATGAACTTGCCGACCCACAGCCCGCCGGTGTACCGCGCAGTCCCGGTGGTAGGCAATGTGTGGTTGGTCCCAATCACCTTGTCGCCATAGGAAACGTTGGTGCGCTCACCAAGGAACAACGCGCCGTAATTGGTCATGTGCTCCAGGAAATACAACGGATCGCGGGTCATCACCTGCACGTGCTCGGAGGCGATGCGATCGGCTTCCTGCACCAGCTCGTCGACGCTGTCGCACAGGATGATTTCGCCATAGTCGCGCCAGGCGACAGAAGCAACCGGTGCGGTGGACAGGATCGCCAACTGCCGCTCGATCTCCGCCGGCAGGGTTTGCGCCAACTCCGCACTGTTCGTCAAAAACACCGCAGGCGAATTAACCCCATGCTCCGCCTGCCCCAACAAATCGGCAGCGATGATTTCAACATCGCTGCTGTCATCAGCAATCACCAGTGTCTCTGTAGGCCCGGCAATCAAGTCGATACCAATCTTGCCGAACAACTGACGCTTGGCCTCGGCCACATACGCATTACCCGGCCCAACGATCATATCCACCGGCTTGAACGTATCGGTGCCCAACGCAAACGCAGCAATCGCCTGCACCCCGCCCACGCAATAGATCTCATCGGCACCCGCCAAATACATCGCCGTCACAATGGCCGGATGAGGCTTGCCATCAAACGGCGGCGCGGCCGCAACAACGCGCTTCACCCCGGCCACCTTGGCCGTCAGCACGCTCATATGCGCCGACGCCAGCAACGGGTACTTGCCGCCCGGAATGTAGCAAGCCACCGAGTTCACCGGAATATTGCGATGCCCAAGGATCACGCCAGGCAAGGTCTCGACTTCCACATCGTGCATCGAGGCTTTTTGCACCTCGGCGAAGCGCCGGACCTGGGCCTGGGCAAAGGTGATATCGCCGATTTCCTGCTCGGACAGGCTCGCCACGCAGGCGGCAATTTCTTCGTCGCTCAGCCGGAAAGATACAGGTGACCACTGATCAAACTGCTTCGAATATTCACGTACGGCCGCATCGCCGTTACGGGCGACGTTGGCGATGATGCGCTCAACGGTATCGCGGACTTGGGCGGCAATCTCGGCTTGGGCTTCGACCGGTTTAGGCGTTTTCAGGTAACGAATCATCAGTGGCTCCAGGTGGTTCTTGAGGGCACGCGACATGCCCCCGGCATTGGCAACCATCTTTTCCTACCCCCCTGCCCCGGGCAATTTCGCAGCCTCCCTATTGGTGACGCAACCTGACGCAACACAGACGCAGTGTTGAAGCACTGCGGCGAGCTGCTGACGTTATTCGTATAACCCCCGATGAAAAACATGTAAGCCCCATTGACTTAGGGATTCGGAGTGATAGGTTAAATAAGCGGTTATACGTATAACCTAACAATCACACCCAACGTAAAGAGGTGATCAACCGTGAGTCGAGTCTTGTATCTATTCGGTGGCTGGCCCGGCCATTTCCCCTACGAAATTGCGGCATGGGCGCGCACCGTTTTCCAGGAACTGGATTTCGAGGTCGAAGAGTCCACCGACATCTTCACACTGGACAGGGACTTGACCGGTTATGACCTGATCGTGATCGGCTGGAACAACGCCGTCACTACCGAGACGCTCACCGCGTCCCAGGAAAACCGCCTGCTGGAAGCGATCGAAAGCGGCACCGGCCTGGTGGGTTGGCACGGCGCAGGCGCGGCGTTTCGCGCCAGCCTCAAATATCACTGGGTGCTCGGCGGCTCATTCCTCGAACACCCGATGGGCGAAGGCTTTCCCCACCCGTACCAGGTCAACGTCATCGACCACAGCCACGAGGTGACCCAGGGCGTCGAGGATTTCGAGGTACGGTCCGAGCAGTACTACATGCAGGTCGATCCGAACATTCATGTGCTGGCTGAAACCACCTTCGACGGCAACCCCTTCCCCTGGCTAAACGGCCATCGCAGCCCGGTGGCGTGGGTGCGCCAGTGGGGCCAGGGGCGGGTGTTCTATCACTCCATCGGGCACGACACCAGCAACCTCGCCGACCCGAATATCCGCCGCCTGACCAAGCAAGGCCTGAACTGGGCGACACGCGGGCGTGCAGCCAGTACCGCCGAGGCAACCCCCTCCGTTTCATCAACCCAAGGAGTCCTGTCATGACTAAATTGACCGGCAGCCAGATCGTGGCTCAAACCCTGAAAAACTATGGCGTCGAATACGTCGCCGGTATTCCCGGCCACGGTATCTGGACCCTGACCGACGCCTTCCTCGAAGAAGACTCCAAGCTCAAGTTCATCCAGGTGTTCCATGAGCAGAGCGCGGTGCATCTCGCCGACGGTTACTACCGGGTGAGCGGCAAGCCGATGGCGGCAGTGACGTCCATCGGTGCCGGCGCCGCCAACACGGTGATCGGCATGGCCACCGCGTTTACCGACTCCACCAGCCTGATGCTGATCACCGGCGGGCCACCCACTCACATGCGTGGCCATGGCTTGCTGCAGGAGCTGGAGCGCTACACCGACAACGACTTCCCGAAAATCGCCGAGGCCGTGACCAAGCGTCATTGGGTGGCGACCCGTGTTGAAGAGTTGCCGTTCATGATGCACCGCGCCTGGAGCGCAATGGTCACCGGACGCCCCGGGCCGGTGCACCTGGAAATCCCGATGGATGTGCAGGCCGAGGCCGCTGAAGTGACCCTGCATGCCCTCGAAGAGCGCACCCCGATCGGCAAATGCTTCCCGGACCCGGCAGCCACCGCACGCGCAGTGGAAGAGCTGAAACTGAGCAAGCGCCCGGTGCTGGTGATCGGCGGCGGCGTGATTACCGGCGAAGCCAGCGCGGAATTGTTCGCCCTGGCCGAAGCCTGGAAGATCCCGGTGGTCACCACCTGGAACGGCAAGAGCGGCTTCCCGGAAGATCACCCGTTGTTCGCCGGCAGTGTCGGCCAGACCGGCACCCTGTGCGGCAATAAAGTCGCGTCCACCGCAGACGTGATCGTCGCCGTGGGCTGCCGTTTCACCGACTGGTCGTCGTCCAGCTACGCCAAGGGCATGACCTTCGCGATCCCGCCGTCGAAGCTGATCCACATCGACATCGACCCGCATGAAATCGGCAAGAACTACCCGGTGACCGTGGGCATTTGTGCCGACGCCAAATACGCCCTCGCCGCCATTGTCGAAAGCCTGAAAGGCGAGACGGTTGAGCGCGAAGAGTACCTGAGCGACCTGCGCGGTTATCAGGAAGAATGGGAAACCAAACTGGCGGGCCGTCGTGACTCCGATCGCTTTCCGTTCACCTCGCAACGCCCCCTCGGCGCGCTGCGCAAAGTGTTCCCGCGGGACACCATCGTGGTGGTTGGCTCGGGCAACACCCAGGGCGCGGTCAAGCAGACTTTCCCGGTCTATACGCCACGTACCCACCTGACCTCCGGCGGCTTCTCGTCCATGGGCTGGGCCGTACCTGCGGCCATCGGTGCGAAGTTGGCGGCGCCTGACCAGCCGGTGGTGTGCATCCTCGGGGATGGCGATTTCCTGATGACCTCCCAGGAAATTGCGATCTGCGTGACCAACAATATCCCTGTGGTGTTCCTGATCCAGAACAACGCCGGCTACATGTCGATTCGCGGTGGCCAGCGCAAGCAGACCAGCCGCCATATCGGCACAGAGTTCAACCACCCGGACGGCACGCCCTACAGCCCGGACTTCAAGGCGGTGGGCGAAGCCTTCGGCCTCAAATCCTACCGTGTGGAGCGCCCGGAAGACCTTGAGCCTATCCTGCAGGAAGCGCTGGATTTGAATGTGCCGGTGCTGATCGAAGTACCCACCGACCGCGATGCGGCTGGCCCTTGGGTGCCCGGCTGGTGGGACTTCCCGATTCCGGAATACATCACCGACGAACGCCAGGATGAGTACTGGCAAATCCGTAATTCCGAACAACACCTGTAAATGCCGGAGCGGCTCACATGAGTGATGCATTGATTTCGCATCATGCAGAGCTGAATCCACAACCGGGGGCGCCGCGCGAACCGCGCGCCCTCGACGTGGTGACACCTGATGCAGATGGCACGATCAACTGTGACGTGGTGATTATCGGCTCGGGCATGGGCGGTTCGACCTTCGCCCATGCCCTGCGTGACAGCGGGCTGGATATTGTGATCGTCGAACGAGGGGATTTCCTGCCCCGGGAAATCCAGAACTGGAGCGCTGAAGCGGTGTTCGGCCAAGGACGCTATCGCAATGCCGAACCGTGGCTGGACCAGGCCAACCAAGCATTTTCGCCGGGGGTGTTTTATTACGTCGGCGGCAACACCAAATTCTACGGCGCCATGCTGCCACGGTTTCGCGAGGCGGACTTTGGCGAGATCCAGCATGCCGAGGGCGTGTCGCCTGCGTGGCCCGTCAGCTACGCCGAGTTTGAACCCTGGTACGCCGAAGCGGAAAAGCTCTACCGCGTGCATGGCCAGGCCGGCATTGACCCAAGCGAACCCTGGCGTTCAGGACCCTTCCCGCAACCGGCACTCAAGCACGACCCGGCCCTGGTTGCGCTGGAGCAAAGCATGCAGCGTGCCGGACTCAAGCCGTTCGTGATGCCGGCGGCGGTGGACTATGGCGATGGCGGCGATTGCGTATTGTGCTCAACCTGCGATGGCTATCCGTGCCTGGTGGAGGCCAAGGCCGACGCCGAAGTTTCTGCGCTCAGGCCCGCCCTGCGCAGTGGCAGCATTCGGCTGATGACTCGCACCACGATCCGGCAGCTGAACACCGATAACGATGGCAAAACCGTGACTCAAGCGCGGGGTCTGTTCGATGGACGCGAGGTGACACTGCGTGCCAAACGCTTCGTGCTGGCATGCGGCGCAGTCAACAGCGCGGCATTGCTGTTCAAGTCTGCGAACGCTCAACATCCTCATGGCCTGGGCAATAGCTCCGGGCAGTTGGGGCGTAACTACATGGTGCACAACAGCACCTTCATGCTGGCGGTGGACCCGCGACGCAAGAACAACGTGACCTTCCAGAAAACCCTGGCCATCAACGACTGGTACAGCGCCAGCCCGCACAACGCATTCCCCTTGGGTAACGTGCAGATGCTGGGGAAAATCCGCGAGCCGATGATCAGTGCCATGCGGCCCTGGCTGCCGAAATTCGCTTCACGCTATATCACTGACCACAGCGTAGACCTGTACCTGACCTCGGAAGATCTGCCGACCCAGGACAACCGCGTCACCTACGACACGCAGCGCGGTGCGATCAAGGTTCACTGGACGCCGAACAACCTCAAGGCCCATGAAGGACTGGTGAGCAAGGCCACCCAAACCATGCGTGATGCAGGGTATCCGCTGATCCTCAAGGCGCGCATGGGCATCGCGACGAACTCCCACCAGTGCGGCACTGCCGTGATGGGCAAGGACCCAACTACCAGCGTGCTGGACCTGAACTGCAAGCTGCATGACCTGGAGAATGTATGGGTGGTGGACAGCTCGTTCTTCCCGTCGTCGGCGGCGGTTAATCCGGCACTGACCATCGCGGCGAATGCCCTCAGAGTAGCGGCACACTTCAAGGGGCAGCCCGGGTAAAGGTGGGAGCTGGCTTGCCTGCGATGCAGTCGACTCGGTCTGTCAGTGGTATTGAGTCGATGCCATCGCAGGCAAGCCAGCTCCTACAGCGATCCCTTACCAACGGGATCAGGCGTCTGCCTGCTGGATACTGCGGGTCGAGGTACGCACCACCAGCTTGGTGGCGAAAATCTTCTGCTCGGGCGCCAGCGGCGCATCAGCCGGGGCATTCAATTGCTCGGTCAGCATGCGTGCGGCGTACACGCCCTTCTCCACCATGGGTTGGGCAATGGTGGTCAAACCGAGTTGCACCGCCTCGGGAATATCGTCGAAGCCGATCACCGAAAGCGTCTGCGGCACTTGGCGACTGAGGGCGTGGGCGGTTTTCATGCAGGCAATCGCCATCACATCCGAGCACGCCACCACTGCCGTGACGTCGTTGGAGGTCAGCAATGTGAACGCTGCGGCCTGGCCGGACGTGGAATCCAGCCCACCGGCCTCGATCACGCTCAGGTCTTCAAACGCCAGGCCCGCGGCGGTGGCCGCCTCCACGTAACCGGTGAGGCGTTCGCGGACAATCCGCTCACTGGCACTTTTGAAGCGTTGCAGGTCAATCGGGCCGCGGTAACCATCCGGGTTGAGGCGGTCAATGATGACGCCGATCTTGCGGTGGCCCAGGTCCAGCAGATGCTGCATTTGCGTGCGAGCCGCACCGCGATCGTCGATGCCGACAAAAAACGAATTCTCGACCAGCGGCGAGTCGATCACCACGAACGGAATACTGTGCTTCACCACCGCCAGCACCGCCGGGTGATCATCGGGCAGGGTCGAGATAATCAGGCCATCCACCAGCCCGCGCAGGGCCAGGCTGCCGTGGCTCGCCGCCGGGCCCCGGCCCACCAGGCGGTTGTTGTTGAGCGGAAACAGTGTCAGTGCGACATTTTCCAACTCGCCCACTTCACTGATGCCGCGCAGCATGGCGATGGTGCACGGGTCGGCAAAGGCCAGGGACAACTTGTCCATCATCATCAACCCGATGGCGCCGATCTTGCCCGAGCGCAGGCTGCGGCCCAGCACATTGGGGCCCGGGTAGCCCAATGAAGCGGCCACCTCGAGGATATGCTCGCGCTGGGCCGGGGACAGTTTGGAAGGTCGGTTGTAGGCGTAAGACACCGCAGGCTGGGACACCCCTGCCGCCAGTGCTACGTCTTTCATTGAAACGGCCATCGCTTGCTTCCCAATCCTTTTGAAACCTCATGCGAGGTCATGAAAAAACAGGCGCTCAGTGTACCCGTTGAGGGGAAACCTTCGGAACCAGTCGTGTGGCACTGAACATGATTGCGACCATCAGCGAGGCAACCGCCAGCAGCGCCCAGGATAGATTCGTCGCGTGGGCGAACAAGCCGATCACCGCAGGGCCCATCAGGATACCCAGATAACCGAGGCTGGTGGCAGCGGCAATCGCCAGTTCCCCCGGCATGGTCTTTTGCGCGCCCGCCAGCGACAGGTACACCGGCGCGATGTTGGCCAAACCGATGCCGATGACCGCAAACCCCACCAGGTTCACCTGCCAGTTCGTCGCGAGCACCACCGTGAGAAAGCCCAGGATTACAATCAGGCCACCGCCCACCAGTACTAGCCGGGCGCCGAGCCTGAGCAGAATCCGGTCGCCACTCAAGCGCCCCAACGCCATCATCACGGCGAAGCAGGCGTAGCCCAGGCCTGCAATGGAAGGCTCGACATCACGCACCTGGGTCAGGAACACCGCGCTCCAGTCGAGAATCGCACCTTCGGCCAGGAACGCGAACAGGCACAGCATCCCCAGCACCAGGACTTTACGCGTGGGCCGCACAAAGATCGGGCTGCCCTCTTCGCCGCTGCGCCCGAGCATCTGGCGCCCGTAACTCAGGACAAACGCAGCCAGTGCCGCCATCACCGCGCTGCTGGCCAGCAACGGCGTGGCGCCCAGCCAGAGCAGCGCGGTGATCCCCGCCGCACTGACAATCGTGCCCAGGCTGAACAAGCCATGAAAACCCGACATCAAGGACCGCCCGGTCGCACGCTCAACCATCACGCCCTGTACGTTCATCGTCACATCCACTGCGCCGCACCCTGCACCGAACACGGTCAGGGCAAACATCAAGCCCAAGAATGAATGTGTGGTCGCCAGCAGAGGCAGCGTCAGAAACACCAGGGCGATGCCGATGTGCATGGTAAAGCGGCAACCTTTGCGGGCGTTCAGGATGCCCGCCAGCGGCATCATCACCAGTGAGCCGAGGCCCAGGCACAGCAACAGGATGCCCAATGCGCCGTCGTCCACCCCGGCCCGGCTGCGCGCATAGGGAACCAGCGGCGCCCAGGCGCCCATGCACAGGCCGGACAGCAGAAACGTCAAGCGGTAGGCCGACATATGCGGCGTGGAGCACGGCAATAACAACTCTTGAGACGACACGGAAACCCCAATACCTGAACAGTTGGAGTTATACGTATAACTTAAAACTCAAGCGCCAGCCACTGCCTTGTTACTGTTACATATTCTGGATTGATAAAGCATTGACAGCCCACAGGGTGCAGGTTTTACTTCCGCAAGGTTATTCGTATAACCCAAAATTGCATAACCACCCCACAAAAATAAAAGGGACCATGCAGCGTGATAAGCACTTTCCAGAAAACCCCGATCCCCCCGCGTATTCGCAAGGCACGTATCGCCACCTTTCTCGGCTTCATGATGATCGGCGCCATGATGTACATCTGGTCCACCGGTGTAAGCGTGTTCAGGACCCAGCTTGGCCTGACGGGAGAACTCGGGGACTCGAGTTTCGGCCTGATTGCCCTCGGGGTCGGGGTCGGCTCCGCAGCCGGTGCGCTGCTGGTCGGGCGGCTGCTGGACACCTTCGGCGCCAAGCCGGTAATTACCCTTGGCGCCCTCGCCTATCCGCTTTCGATTATCCCGCTGGGCTTCGTCAACGGTTTCTGGTTTGCGCTGTGTTTCGGCTCTGTGCTGGGGCTGTTGCGCGGCGCCCTGGATACCGCCTTGAATGCCCACGGCGTGCAGGTTGAACGGTTTTATCGACGTTCGATCATGTCCGGCTTCCATGCCTTCTATTCCCTGGGCGGCTTCCTGCTGGGCATGGCATGCAGTTGGCTGACCCGGTTCTACACCGACAGCGTGCTGGTGCCTTACACCGTACTGGGCCTGGCGATGTTCATTCTGGGCTGTGTGTTCAGCCGATGGTTGCTGGGCAAGCATGATGTGCCCGACGCCCAGCTCGACGACTGGCAAGCCGGCACCCAGTCCCGGGACGAAACCGGCAAGGGCCCTTCGGCCAAGACGCTGCTGGTGATGATCGCTCTCGGCACCTTGCTGCTGGGCAGCATGATGGGCGAAAACGCAATTGCCGACTGGGGCCAGGAATACATTCGCCGGGAGTTCGCGACCACCACCTCGACCGCAGGCATGGCGGTCTCACTGTTCGTCGGTGCGTCATTCGTGGGGCGCCTTTTTGGCGACCGCCTGGCCGCTGCGTTCGGTAATGCGCAGGTGGTGTTTGGATGCGGTACGTTGTGCGTCCTCGGCATGATCACCACGATATTGGGCGGTACGGCCGTGACCGGCGTTGTCGGCTTCGCGCTGTTTGGCCTCGGCCTTTCGTGCATCGCACCGTTGATGATCTCCGCCGCCGGGCGCCGGGACCCGGCACATGCCGGGCGCAATATCGGCATCGTCAACTGCATCGGATTTTCCGGGATGCTGGTGGGCCCCGCCGTCATCACCGTCATCGTCAGCAACTTCGGCCTGAGCAAGCTGATGTTCTTCCCGCTGGTGATGCTCGGTTTGCTCGCGACGTTCGGCCCACTGCTGATGCGCGCGCCGAAGAAAACCGTTGCCCGCGGCAAAGCGCAAACCGAGGTGTGAGGGAGGCCCGCATCGTCACTGCACCGGCAGGAAATTCATCAGCAGCAAGCTTTGCGCGTAGTTGAGCCCGATGCGCCGGTAGCGTTCGTCGAGCATCTGGGTCAACAGGTCGAGGCGCGCGACGATCTTGCCGAACTCCACGGCAAAGCTGAGGTTGCTGCCCGCCTCCGAGATCTCGTTGGAGAACAGCAACAGCGAGCCATTGGCATCCTGGCGCTGACTGAGCAGCCAGGTGGCTTTCTCGATATTGCGCGCGGCATTGCTGACGAACTGGGGGTTGATCGAGTCCGTTATATAAAACTCGGTGCGCCCGCCGTGTGCCGTCACCAGCATGCTGCCGATCGCGTAGATGAAGGCGCCTACCCGGTCGCCGCGAAACTCCGGGCTCAGGGAATAGCTCAGCGCCGCCAGGTCGCGACGATCGCCCAGGGCAGGCAGCGGTTGGCGAAGTTCGATGGCCTGGCGGATTTGCCGGGCGGCGGTCACCGCGTCGGTGTAACCCGATTGACGCCACTGGTTGGGGTTGCGCAGGTAGAGCTTGCTCATCAGCAGATACAGGCTTTGCAGGTTGTCGCGCATGCTCAGGGTGGCCATGCGATCAACGCTGGTCTGGAAGAACTCGTCGGGCTTGCCGTTGCTGAACTGCGTGGCAATATCGCGCCCCTGCTGCTGGCTGCAACCGTTGGCGCAAAGCATCAAAACCGCAGCCAGCAACAGCGGCTGACGCATCCATCGGGTGATAAAAACAGGTAACGTGCGATCCATCGGCACCAGGTCTGGGTCTGCTGTCCACGCCGGAAATTAGTGTGGTCGGGACAGAGATAGATCGGAAGAACGGGAAAAAGTGCGGGGCGGCCGGAATATTGACTGCAAAGAAGCCCGACACTGTGGTCGGGCTTCTTCGGGTGCGTCAGTTGTCGGGGTGTTCACTCGCGACAGAATCAGCCGCATCCACATCCGACATATCCTCTTCCAGAGGGGCATCATCGTCCGGTGGTAGAGGCGCTTCAGGTTGATCGCGCCGAGGATCATGCCCGGTTTCATTGTCTGTACCGCGCGTTACGCCTTGCTGGGATACATTCCCAGGGGCCTTCTCGTTAATTTCCATGCTGGCTCTCCGTTCTAGCGCGGGATGTCCGTGCTTGAACATGAGAAACGATGCGGTGTCGCGAGTGCCGGCCGATGGACGAACGGTGGGGATCAATTTCATAACGGCCCTAACGCTCCGAGAGACTCTATCCACCGCAGGATCGCGGGTTTCTCTGCTGGTTTTTCGCCAATGCAACACACCTCGGGGTCGGTGAGAGAACACCAGACAGACACCGGGTCTCCCACTCGCAAACCATTCGAGGCTTTACGAAGCGTCGTCGTTGACCAAGCGTCAACCGTCTCGTTGAGAGACTTGTGAAAGTGCTGCCCATTGACGCTATAGCTGAAGCTCATGAACTGGCGTCCGGCCCACGATGCCTCACGCCCGACGAAGGTTACGTAGCCAGGCACCACTTGCCCCGCGTCCATGGCACTCATGAGTTCTCTCCTGAAAACAGCCCGGAAACACGTTTGTTTTTTGTGCTTTTACACTGTTATAGCTCAGAGGCCCGCAGCGCGACAGGTCCTTGGTCGCCGCCTCCGGTGAGGCCTGAAACTGACTACCCGTTATGTCTGACATACATTGACATATCGATAATTCTCGATATGATCGCGCCATGGACTTACTCGAAATATTCAAAGCCCTCTCAAACCAGACACGCCTCGAAATCCTGAAAGGTTTGAAGGACCCCGAGAAGAACTTCCCTGCACAAGATGAAGGGGACGTTCACACGGTGGGCGTGTGCGTCAGCAGTATTCAGGAAGGCATCGGGCTCTCGCAGTCGACGGTGTCCGGTTACCTGGCAACGCTGCAACGGGTGGGCCTGGTCGAAGTCAGGCGCATCGGCCAGTGGACTTACTACAAGCGCAATGAAGCCACCATCCGCAGGCTTGCCGAGATAATAGGGAAAGATTTGTAGTTTTTTTACCACGGAATATCGAGATTTCGCGATATCCCTTTTTGTCGAAACGAGGAAATGCAATGAAGGCGTTGATACTCAAGTCATTTGGCGGCCCGGAATCATTCGAACTTCGCGACGTTCCCAAGCCCGTTCCGCACACGGGGCATGTCCTGGTCCGCGTACACGCAACCTCCATCAACCCGCTGGATTACCAGGTCCGACGTGGCGACTACGCTGACCTGGTGCCGCTACCGGCGATTACCGGGCATGACGTATCGGGGGTCGTTGAGGAAGTCGGGCCGGGGGTTACGTCCTTCGCGCCAGGCGACGAAGTCTGGTACACCCCGCAAATATTTGACGGACCCGGCAGCTATGCCGAATACCACGTGGCGGCCGAAGGCATTATCGGGAAGAAGCCCCCTGCCCTGAGTCACCTTGAAGCGGCAAGCCTGAGCCTGGTCGGCGGCACCGCCTGGGAAGCGCTGGTGGTGCGTGCAGCCCTCAGGGTGGGAGAAAGCATCCTGGTGCACGGCGGCGCGGGCGGCGTCGGCCATGTGGCGATCCAACTGGCGAAAGCCATTGGCGCCCAGGTGTTCACCACCGTACGCGACGTCAATGTCGAGTTCGCGCGAAGCCTGGGTGCGGACGTAATCATCGACTACGAAAAGGAAGATTACGTCGACGCCATCCTGCGGGAAACGGGTGGCCGTGGCGTTGATGTGGTGTTCGATACCATCGGCGGCACCACATTGTCCCGTAGCCCGGACGCGCTTGCGCAACTGGGTCGCGTGGTCACGATTGTGGACACGGCGCACCCCCAGAACCTCGTCCAGGCCTGGGGCAGGAACGCGAGTTATCACTTCGTTTTCACACGACAGAACCGCGGCAAGCTGGATGAAATGAGCGCACTGATAGCAAACGGTCAACTGCGGCCATACGTCGGCGCGGTCTATTCCCTTGCCGACATCCCGCTCGCCCATTCCCGCCTGGAAAGCCCCAACAACGGCATTCAAGGGAAAATCGCGATTGCCGTGTCCGCCGGCTTACAGGAGGATTGGCGCAACGGTGCTTGAGCTGATCGCACTGAACCACTTTTTTGGAGAGCACGGGTAAATGGCAGAACTGATGGAAAGGCTCGACGGCCCAAGGACCGCACAGCAGGAACTGTTCTACGACCTCGAAGATGCGACGGCCGTTATCGCCTGGTCGGTCAATCAATTGGCCACTATCGCCGGGGTCGCCAAATCACCCAACGAAGCAGTCGCCCTGATGAAGATGGGTGCACTGCTCGCGGCTCAGCAGGAAAAGCTCAGCGGGTACGCGGATGAGGTGAAGGCCGGAAGGATTGTGCGAGGAGAGGATCACTCGTGATAAATACGCTACGCACCCAACAACCTTTCACATCCCTTTCACACTCGAGCGCTTATCGTCACTCCAGCTCCTAAGTGAACACCTTTAAGCCCGCACTCCCCATCGCGGGCTTTTCTTTGCCTGGAATTTGGTAAAAGGGATATCAAAACCTTCATCCAGTTTCATTTGTTGATGGCCTGGGCTGTCGCCTTAATGCTCCCACACGAACTCGTGCACAGGAGCAAAATATAATGAAAAAACGTCAACCGTTACTTCAGCTCAATACCTTGGCCGTGGCGCTGGCATTTGCCTTGCCGGCCATGAGCTATGCCAGCGATCAGTCCGACTCCAAGGGCTTTGTCGCCGACAGCAGCTTGAATATCCTCAACCGCAACGTGTTCTGGAACCAGAACGGAAGCAGCGCCCACACCCGTGACTGGAGCCAGGCGCTGATGGCAACCTACAGCTCGGGCTTCACTCAAGGCACCATTGGCATCGGCATTGATGCGTTTGCCGACCTGGCGTTGCGCATCGACGGGGACACCGACCGCGCCGGTGGCCCGAACATACCGTCCGACGCCAATGGCAATCCGGATCATGGCTTCGCGAAGGCCGGTGGTGACGTCAAGTTCCGTATTTCCAATACCACGCTCAAGGTCGGCGACTTGCAACCCACGTCGCCGGTGTTTGCCACCGCCGATAACTACCTGATGCCCCAGACCGCATCAGGCTTCCAGATCGACAGCCATGAAATCACCGGCCTGAACCTGGAGGCCGGCCATTACACCTCCGGCACCGGTAACACCACCACCTCGCGCAGCGGCGACATTCTCGCCAGCTATGCGGGCGTGGAAGCGTCGTCGGCCAGCTTCGCGGGGGGCAAATACCAGTTCAGCAAGGAATTCACCGCGTCGCTGTACGGAGCACACCTGGAAGACGTGTGGAATCAGTACTACGTCAACCTGAACCTTGTTCATCCACTGACCGATGACCAATCCGTGGCGCTGGACTTCAACCTCTATCGCACACTGGACGACGGCAGCGCCAAGGCCGGGACCATCGACACCACCGCAGCCTCGCTGGCGGCTGCCTACACCCTGGGTGCACAGACCTTCACCCTGGCCGGGCAGAAAGTGCATGGTGACGAGCCGTTCGACTACGTCGGCTTTGGGGAGACCAATGCCGGCGTCGGTGCCGGGCGCTACGGCAACTCGATCAACCTGGCTGACTCGGTGCAATACTCCGACTTCAACGGCCCGGGCGAGCGGTCCTGGCAGATGCGCTATGACTTGGACATGGGAGCCTTTGGCGCCCCCGGCCTGAGCTTCATGGCCCGCCATATTCGCGGTGCTGGCATCGACGGTACGCATACCCCCGGCAATTCGGCCTACACCGGGTTCTATGGCGCCAACGACCAGGAACACGAAACCGACGCCGAAGTGAAATACGTCGTGCAGAGTGGCCCGGCCAAGAAGCTGTCCTTCCGCCTGAGGGAAGCCTGGCACGATGGTGATGCGTCCACCGGGGGGCATCTGGTGCAGACACGCCTGATTACCGAGTACCCGTTGAATATCTTCTAAACAGGCGGGAGTGCCCGGTTGATGGATCTACCGGGTACTCTGCGTAGCCAGGTATTGATCAGTAGGCGTTATGATTCCACACACAAAAAAAGGCGCTACCAAGAGCGCCTTTTTTGTTACCGCTGACTTATTGCAAACTAACCTGACGCAGTTCGGGCTCTTTCCCGCTTCCAATCGTGATGCGCTTGGGCTTGGCCTCTTCAGGAACCACGCGCAGCAAGTCGATGCTTAACAGCCCGTTGTTCATCGAAGCACCGCGCACCTCGATATGATCTGCCAGCCGGAACGACAGCCGAAATGCTCGTTGCGCGATGCCCTGGTGCAGATAAGTGACTGCTTTCTCGGTTTCGCGCTTGTCGCCAACGACTGTCAAAACGCCCTTCTCGACCTGAATATCCAGATCCGCTTCAGTAAGCCCAGCGACAGCAATGACAATGCGATATTCGTCATCACCGTGCTTTTCCACATTGTGAGGCGGATAAGTGTTCGGAGCCTCGCTGCGAAGCGCCGACTCAAACAGGTCATTGAAGCGATCGAAGCCCACGGATTGACGGAACAAAGGGGCCAACGAAAGGGTAGTAGCCATCTCAAAATCTCCTGATTAAATCCAAGTGATTAAGTGCGCGACCCGCATTCGGCGTCGCGTGATAAAAATTTATGTTCGCCGGGAAAATTTTCAAGAGGCCAGATAAAAATTTTTACATTTGAGTACCAGCCGGGAACGGCTTGCTCGGTTGGATAGACAGGCCGCCCTCAGGCTGCGATGCGTAGTCAGCCCACCTTTCTCTTGAGTGCTTGCCTGGGTCGGGTTCAGCAAGCGGTGGCTTCTTGGAACTCTCTGGCATGTTCGCCATTACTCGCGGCATGTCTTAAAATATCCGGTTGCCGAAGAACCGCCATGACATATCCATGAAGGGCTTCAATCCTTTACAAATAAGTGTGGTCAAGATGAACAAGCCTTTCATTTCGCTGTGCCCTGAAATTACGCGGGCGCACGCGCTGACGTTGGTGGATTGGTTAGAGGATGAACGCATCACCTGCTATCTGAGCGATTCGCGTCATGTCTCCCGCTCCATTGAGCAAGTCATTGATCGGACTCAGTTGCCGATCCTGACTCATCTATTCAACCAGGGCGGCAGATTCTTTATGGCCTATGACCGGCATGACGCCCCGGTGGGCTTTGTCCGTCTCATCAAGACCGGCTCAAATTGCGAGATTGTCCTGGTCATCGGAGACAGCGACAAATGGGGCCGGAACCTGGGCGCCAGCACGATCCGCGAAGGCATGAAACTGGCCTTCCTCGACATGCGGGCCGAGAAGCTCATCGCCAAGATTCACCCGGACAACTCGCGCTCGCTGAAAGCCTTTCTGCGCAGCGGCTTTATGCTGGAGAGCGAAACGCCGACATTGACGTCATTTTCCATGACGGCGGCGAGCTATTTCCAGTTCTTGCGCGAAGGCGCCGGTGGCGACTCCACCAGGATCTACATCACTGAAATCGACAAGGCCAGGCTCGAGGATCTGATCGCGTTCGAGCAAGGCCCGGCGGTTGTTGAACTCGAACATGAGCTTGAGCGGGCCATTGTCGTCAAGCCGCAGCAGGTGGCGTGCAATGTCATCACGATGAACTCCAGGGCCTTGCTGCAACTGGACGATGAAGAGTTCGAAGTGGCCTTGGTCTACCCTGAAGACGCGGACAGCAACGCAGCAAAGCATTCCGTGTATTCCGACATAGGCACCGCCATCCTTGGCTATCAGGAGGGAGACGCCATCGACTGGCGAATTGCTGACCGGACCCGCCGGATTGAGATCAAGAAAGTGCTTTACCAGCCGGAGGCTGCGGGCGACTTCCACCTGTAATTGCGCCTTTTCTCAGTAACGAATCACGCCAGACAGCGCGCCCGGCTTGGGTGCCTGACTTCTCCAGCGTGAACTGATAACCGAGACGGTTATCGGCGCGTGGGTGAAATAGTGAACCCTACCCGTTGACGCCCACTTTTTGCAGAGTTGCGAAAACTGCCTGAAATGATGCGTTAACGATTGGAGGTGTATTCCTGAACCCCAGAAACGCAAAAGCCCCGCAATAGCGGGGCTCTTGAGTAAATCTTGGCGGGAAACCAGGGATTCGAACCCTGGAGACGCTATTAACGTCCGCCGGTTTTCAAGACCGGTGCATTCAACCACTCTGCCAATTTCCCTTGTGCAACACAGGATTAGCGTAGCTCATCCTGCCTCAGCGGGCGCCATAATACCCGAATGAAACACACTGTCAAACTCTCGCCATAGCTTGTTACAGAGCGTCTGTTATGATCCTTGCGACTGAATGTTTCAAAACTGAAGGAGTGTCGCCATGCGCGAACAAAATTACGCAGTGAATGGAAACGCGCAGGCTGAGCAGCTAGAAGTTAGCCGCGTCCTGCGCAATACGTACGGCTTGCTCGCTCTCACCCTCGCGTTCAGCGGCGTGATGGCCTTCGTAGCCCAGCAAATGCGCGTCGGCTACCCGAATATCTTCGTCGTGCTGATCGGCTTCTACGGTCTGTTCTTCCTGACCAACAAGCTGCGCGACTCGGCCTGGGGCCTGGTGTCGGCGTTTGCCCTGACCGGTTTCATGGGCTTTATCCTCGGCCCGATCCTTAACCGTTACCTCGGCATGGCCGGCGGCGCGGAAGTGGTCAGCTCGGCATTTGCCATGACTGCCCTGGTATTTGGCGGCCTGTCGGCCTACGTGCTGATTTCCCGCAAGGACATGAGCTTCCTGGGTGGTTTCATCACCGCCGGTTTCTTCGTGTTGCTGGCTGCCGTACTGGCAGGCATGTTCTTCCAGATCAGCGGCCTGCAACTGGCGATCAGCGCCGGTTTCGTGCTGTTCTCCTCGGCCTGCATCCTGTTCCAGACCAGCGCAATCATCCAGGGTGGCGAGCGAAACTACATCATGGCCACCATCAGCCTGTATGTATCGATCTACAACCTGTTTATCAGCCTGTTGCAGATCTTCGGCATCATGGGCCGCGACGACTGATCGCAGCTGCATGCAAAAAGCCCGCTTCGGCGGGCTTTTTGTTGCCTGCGGCTTTATCATTGCCACAGGTTTTGCCTTCAGAGTGTTCCATGAAGTTCGCGATTGCGCTTTTTTCCGCCGCCCATGCGCCCTCCTCGCGCCGTGCCTTGCTGTTCGCCCAGGCGGCGCTGGCGGGTGGGCATGAGATTGTGCGGCTGTTTTTTTATCAGGATGGCGTCTACAGCGCATCCACTAACATTGTTGCGCCGCAGGATGAGCAGGATATCGCCCGTCAGTGGCGCGAGTTTGTCAGCGAGCATCAGCTCGATGGCGTGGTGTGCATCGCCGCGGCCCTGCGCCGTGGCGTGCTGAATGCCGAAGAGGCCACCCGTTATCAGCGCAGCGCGGTGAACCTGGACGCGCCTTGGGCATTGTCCGGGCTTGGGCAGTTGCATGACGCCGCCCAGTCCGCTGACCGCTTGATCTGCTTCGGAGGGCCGTGACATGTCGAAATCCTTGCTGGTGATCAGCCGACAGGCGCCGTGGTCCGGCCCCAGCGCCCGTGAAGCGCTGGATATCGTATTGGCTGGCGGCGCGTTTGATTTGCCGATTGGCCTGTTGTTTCTGGATGACGGCGTGTTTCAACTGGCCGCGAGCCAGGACGCCAGGGCCGTGCAACAGAAAGACCTGAGCGCCAACCTCCAGGCCCTGGAATTATTTGGCGTCGAAGAGGTGTTTGCCTGCAGCCATAGCCTCGCCGTGCGCGGGCTGGCCACCTCCGGCAACGCACAGCCGCTGAGCAGTGAACAAATTTCACAGATGATTGACCGTTACGACCAGGTGATTACCCTCTGATGTCGACCTTGCATGTGGTATCCCACTCGCCTTTTACCGACAGCCGGCTGGACAGCTGCCTGCGCCTCTGTGGCACCCAGGATGCGATCCTGCTGTGCGGCGACGGCGCCTACGCCCTGCAACCCGCCAGCGCGCCTTGCCAGGCCCTGCAGGCCAGGGGCGTGAAAGTGTTTGTACTGGCCGAAGACAGCCAGGCGCGTAACCTCGCCGTGCCTGAATGGGCCGGCAGTGTCGATTACCCGGCGTTCGTCCAGCTGTCGATCGACTATGACAAGGTCAACACCTGGCTATGAACACTTTGACCGTAGGTGAACGCACCCTCGAACTGGACAAGGACGGCTACCTCGTCGACCTGACCGAGTGGTCCAGCGACGTGGCCAACGCCCTCGCCACTACCGAAGCGCTGGAGCTGACCCCGGAACACTGGGAAATCCTCGAACTGCTGCGCGGCTTTTATACCGAATTCCAGCTGTCGCCCGCCACCCGCCCGCTGATCAAGTACACCGCCTTGAAGCTGGGCCCGGAAAAGGGCAACAGCCTGCACCTCAACCGACTGTTCAAAGGCACTCCCGCCAAACTCGCCGCCAAGCTGGCGGGCCTGCCCAGGCCGACGAATTGCTTATGACTGATTTTGCCCCGTTGATCACTGAAACCCCTGCTGAGCACCCGTTCGCGCCGTTCGTGCGCATCCTCGGCAAAGGCAAGCGCGGCGCCCGCAACCTCACCCGTGAGGAAGCCCGGGAAGCCATGGGCATGTTGCTGGACGAGAAGGTCGAAGACACCCAGCTCGGCGCCTTCCTCATGCTGCTGCGGCACAAGGAAGAAAGCCCGGAAGAACTCGCAGGCTTCACCGAAGCCGTGCGCGAGCGCCTGAATGCACCGTCGCTCAATGTGGATGTCGACTGGCCGACCTACGCCGGTAAAAAACGCCACCTGCCGTGGTACCTGCTGGCAGCCAAGTGCCTGGCACAGAACGGCGTGCGTATCCTGATGCACGGCGGCGGCGCGCATACGGCAGGCCGGCTCTACACCGAGCAGTTGCTGGATGGCTTGCAGATTCCGTTGTGCCGCAATTGGCAACAGGTGGAAGCGGCCCTTGAACAGGGCAACCTGGCGTTTATTCCCCTGGGGGACTGGGCGCCGCAACTGCAGCGCATGATCGACCTGCGCAACACCCTGGGCCTGCGCTCGCCGATCCATTCACTGGCGCGCATCCTCAACCCGTTGAGCGCCCGCTGCGGCCTGCAAAGCATCTTCCACCCGGGCTACCAGGGCGTACACCGCGATGCCAGCGGCCTGCTTGGCGACAACAGCATCGTGATCAAGGGCGACGGCGGCGAGATCGAGATCAACCCGGACACCATCAGCCACCTGTACGGCACTACCGGCGGCGAAAGCTGGGATGAAGAGTGGCCCGCCCTCTCCGCCCAGCGCCACGTCAAGCCTGCGGCCCTGGAGCCCGAGCATTTGAAGGCGCTATGGCGCGGTGAGGTGCAGGACAGCTACCCGCAACTGGCACTGATCGCCACCATGGCCCTGGCCTTGCGCGGCCTCGGCCACCCGCGGGAACAGGCGTTCGAACTGGCCCAACAGTACTGGGATGCCCGGGACAAATCGATTTAGTCGATCATTAACCCCCAGCCTTTGCGCTTTTTGTTCGAACTCAGACCTTTAGACTGCACTCCAACGCTTATTAGCCAAGGAGTCAGTCATGGGTTTGCTGATCGAAGGACGCTGGCATGACCAGTGGTACGAAAGTAGCGCAGACGGCGCCTTCCAACGGGAGCAGGCGCAACGCCGCAACTGGGTGACCGCCGATGGTGAACCCGGCCCGACCGGCGAAGGCGGTTTCGCGGCTGAAGCCGGTCGTTACCATTTATACGTATCCCTCGCCTGCCCCTGGGCGCACCGCACATTGATCCTGCGCAAGCTCAAAGGCTTGGAAAGCCTGATCGACGTGTCGGTGGTCAGTTGGCTGATGCTGGAAAACGGCTGGACCTTCGACAAGGCCCATGGCTCCAGCGGCGACAAGCTTGACGACTTCACCTTCATGCACCAACGCTACACCGCCGACACCGCCAGCTACACCGGGCGGGTCACAGTGCCGGTGTTGTGGGACAAGAAGCTCAAGCGGATTGTCAGCAATGAGTCGGCGGAGATTATTCGCATGCTCAACAGTGCGTTTAATGAACTGACCGGCAATCAACTGGATTTCTATCCCGAAGCCCAGCGCTCGACCATTGATGCACTGAACGATCGAATCTATCCCGCCGTGAACAACGGTGTGTACCGCGCAGGCTTTGCCACGTCACAAAAGGCTTATGAGGCCGCATTTGATGATGTGTTTGCCGAACTGGATCACCTTGAGCAGCACTTGGGTGAGCATCGTTACCTGGCGGGAGAATACCTGACTGAAGCCGATGTAAGGCTTTTCACCACGGCGATCCGGTTTGATGCGGTGTACTACAGCCACTTCAAATGCAACCTGCGGCGAATTGCGGATTATCCGAACCTGTCGAACTGGCTAAGGGAGTTGTATCAGTGGCCGGGGATTGCCGAGACGGTGGATTTTGCTCACATCAAGGGGCATTACTACGCCAGTCACCGCACGATTAATCCGACGGGGATTGTGCCGAAGGGGCCGTTGCAGACGTTTGAGGCGGAGCATGACCGCGCGAGACTGAGCGGAAAAGGCATCTTGAGCTGACAAACCCTGTGGCGAGGGAGCTTGCTCCCGCTGGGCTGCGCAGCGGCCCCAAAATCCTGGGAGCGCTTCGCACTCCAGCGGGAGCAAGCTCCCTCGCCACAGCAAGCTCCCTCCCCACAGCAAGCTCCCTCGCCACAGAGACGGTCTCGCCACAGGAGACGTGTCAGACTTGCGACTGAGCGCCTTCAAACCACTTCAGCTTCTCACGCAACTGCACCACTTCTCCCACAATCACCAGTGTCGGCGCATGAACCTCATGTTCCGCCACCATGCGTGGCAGGTCAGCCAGGGTGCCGGTAAACACCCGCTGGTTGGACGTGGTGCCCTGCTGGATCAACGCCGCCGGCGTATCCGCCGAGCGGCCATGCTGGATCAGCTGTTCGCAGATGATCGGCAACCCGATCAAGCCCATGTAGAACACCAGGGTCTGCGAAGGGCCCACCAGGTCACTCCACGGCAGGTCCGAAGTCCCGTCCTTCAAGTGCCCGGTAATGAAGCGAACCGATTGCGCATAGTCACGGTGGGTCAGAGGAATGCCAGCATAGGCCGCGCAACCACTGGCCGCGGTAATACCCGGCACCACCTGGAACGGGATGCCATGGGCCGCCAGCTCTTCGATCTCTTCACCGCCACGCCCAAAGATGAACGGGTCGCCACCCTTGAGCCGCAGCACGCGCTTGCCTTGCCTGGCCAGGTCCACCAGTTGCTGGTTGATCTGGTCCTGCGGCACCGCATGGTCGGCGCGCCTCTTGCCGACATACACCCGCTCGGCATCGCGACGGCACAGCTCAAGAATCGCCGGCGCCACCAGGCGGTCGTACAGCACCACGTCGGCCTGTTGCATCAAGCGCAAGGCGCGGAACGTCAGCAGGTCCGGATCACCCGGGCCTGCGCCCACCAGGTAGACTTCGCCCGGTGCGTGGGGCGGCGCGCCGTTGATTTTCTCCACCAGCAGACGCTCGGCTTCATCGCCCTGCCCGGCCAGTTGCCGATCAGCAATCGGGCCCTGGAAGACATCTTCCCAGAACGCGCGACGTTGCTGCACATCCGGGAACAAGCCTTTGACCTGGCTGCGAAACCGCGCCGCCAGCCCGGCCAACTGGCCGTAAGTCGACGGAATCCAGGTTTCCAGCTTGGCGCGGATCAGCCGTGCCAGCACCGGCGCATCGCCGCCGCTGGACACTGCGATCACCAACGGCGAACGGTCGACAATCGCCGGGAAGATCACGCTGCACAAGGCCGGCGCATCCACCACATTGACCGGTACGCAACGACGCCGGGCATCGCTGGACACTTGCGCGTTCAGCGGCTCGTCGTCGGTCGCCGCGATGATCAGGGTGCAACCGTCGAGGTCGGCCTCCTGATAACCACGCAAAATCAGTTCACCGCCACTGCCCTGCACCAGTTCACGCAACTGGTCTTCAATCTGGGGAGCAACCACCCGCAACAACGCGCCGGCGTCGGCCAGCAGCCGGGATTTGCGCAAGGCAATCTCCCCGCCACCGACGACCAACACACGACTGCCGCGCAGGTTATGAAACAGCGGCAGAAATTCCATTTAGCCGATGACCTCAACGCCCGCCATGTACGGCTTGAGCACTTCAGGTACGCGGATCGAACCGTCAGCCTGCTGGTAGTTTTCCAGCACGGCCACCAGGGTACGGCCTACTGCCAGGCCCGAACCGTTGAGGGTGTGGACCAGCTCGGGCTTGCCGGTTTCCGGGTTACGGAAACGCGCCTGCATGCGACGGGCCTGGAAATCACCGCAGTTGGAGCACGACGAAATCTCGCGGTATTTGTCCTGGCTCGGCACCCACACTTCCAGGTCGTAAGTCTTCACGGCGCTGAAACCCATGTCGCCGGTGCACAGGGCCAGAACGCGGTACGGCAGCTCCAGCAGTTGCAGAACGCGTTCGGCGTTGGCGGTCAGGCCTTCCAGCGCTTCCATGGAAGTCGACGGCTCGACAACCTGCACCATCTCGACCTTGTCGAACTGGTGCTGGCGAATCATGCCGCGGGTGTCGCGGCCCGATGCACCGGCTTCGCTGCGAAAGCACGGCGAGTGGGCGACAAACTTGATCGGCAACTGCTTGGCGTCGAGGATTTCCCCGGCCACGATATTGGTCAGCGACACTTCGGCGGTCGGAATCAGGTACAAGTCGGCTTCGCCATCGCGGCTGATCTTGAACAGGTCTTCCTCGAATTTCGGCAGCTGGCTGGTGCCCATCAGCGCCGGAGCCTGGACCAGGTACGGGGTGTAAGCCTCTTCGTAGCCGTGCTCGCCGGTGTGCAGGTTGATCATGAACTGTGCCAGGGCGCGGTGCATGCGTGCGATCGGGCCACGCAGCAAGGCAAAGCGCGCACCGGACATTTTGGCCGCCGTTTCGAAGTCCAGGCCACCGGTCAATTCGCCCAGCGCGACGTGGTCCTTGATCTCGAAATCGAAGGCTTTTGGCGTGCCCCAGCGACGGACTTCGACGTTGCCGTCTTCGTCTTCGCCGATTGGCACGGACTCGTGTGGCAGGTTCGGGATACCCAGCAGGATCGAGTCCAGCTCAGTCTGGATCGCGTCCAGTTCGACTTTGCCGGAAGCCAACTCGCCAGCCATACGCTCGACGTCCGCCATCAACGGCGCGATGTCTTCGCCGCGCTGCTTGGCCTGACCGATGGATTTGGAACGCGCATTACGCTCAGCCTGCAGTGCTTCGGTGCGGGTCTGGACGGTCTTGCGCTGTTCTTCCAGCGCTTCGATGCGCGCAACATCCAAGGCAAAGCCACGGGATGCCAGGCGGTCCGCTACGTCCTGAAGGTTGCTACGTAACAGTTTGGAATCGAGCATGTCGGTCTCTCGTTTATCAAAGTTTGGTCAAGGACAGGCCAGCCCAAGTGGCGAGCAGCCCGCCGAACACGCTGATGGCCAGGTACCCGAAGGCGACCGGTGCCTGCCCGCTTTCCAGCAGGCGTAGCGTGTCCAGTGAAAAGGATGAAAAGGTCGTCAGACCGCCTACAAAACCGACAATCAAGCCGGCACGAATCTCAATCGGCACTTCCGGGCGAAGCAGAAACCACCCGTACAACAAGCCGATGATCAAACAGCCCACCAGGTTGACCGCCAGGGTCGCCGCATAAAAATGCTTCGGCCAATTGGCGCTGACCCAGGTGCTGGTGGCGAAACGCAATAATGTACCAGCGATGCCGGCTACGGACACGGCAAGAATCGTTCTGAGCACTACTTTCTCCGCTGTTTCGGACTGAGCCGGTCAAGTTGGGCAAGGTGATTGAGCTTTTCGCCGATCTTCAGCTCCAGGCCGCGGGGCACCGGCTGGTAAAACGGCTGCGGCTCAAGGTCATCCGGGAAGTAATCTTCGCCAGCCGCATAGGCGTCCGGCTCATCGTGGGCGTAGCGGTATTCATCGCCGTAGCCGAGTTGCTTCATCAGCTTGGTCGGCGCATTGCGCAAGTGCAGCGGCACTTCCAGGGAACCATGCTCGGCGGCAGCACGCAGGGCGGACTTGAAGCCCATGTACACCGCGTTGCTCTTCGGTGCGCAGGCCAGATAGGTGATGGCCTGGGCCACCGCCAACTCGCCTTCCGGGCTGCCCAGGCGTTCCTGCACTTCCCAGGCGGCCAGGCACAGGCTCAGCGCACGCGGGTCGGCATTGCCAATATCTTCGCTGGCCATGCGCACCACGCGCCGGGCCAGGTACAGCGGGTCGCAACCGCCGTCGATCATCCGCGCAAACCAGTACAGCGCACCGTCTGGGTTTGAGCCGCGCACAGACTTGTGCAGCGCGGAAATCTGGTCGTAGAACGCTTCGCCGCCCTTGTCGAAACGCCGGCGGGTGTCGCCCAACAGGCTCTGCAGCAAGTCGACGCCGATTTCGCTGCCATCCTCGGCCAGGTCGGAAGCGTTTTCCAGCAGATTGAGAAAACGTCGACCGTCGCCATCCGCAGCAGTCAGCAGGATCTTGAAGCCTTCCTCACTGACACTCAACTGGCGCTTGCCCAGGCCCTTGTCTTCGTTAAGCGCGCGATGCAAGAGCTTCTGCATCGCGGCTTCATCGAGGCTCTTGAGCACATAGACACGCGCCCGGGACAGCAAGGCATTGTTCAGTTCAAAAGACGGGTTTTCGGTGGTGGCACCAATAAAGATCAGCGTGCCGTCTTCGACATACGGCAAGAACGCATCCTGCTGCGACTTGTTGAAGCGATGCACTTCGTCGACGAACAGGATGGTGCGCTTGCCGTACTGCCCGGCCTGCTGCTTGGCGACTTCCACCGCCTGGCGGATCTCCTTGACCCCGGCCAGCACCGCCGAGACCGTCTCGAAGTGTGCATCCGAGACTTTTGCCAGGAGCCGCGCCAGGGTGGTTTTACCCACGCCCGGCGGCCCCCAGAAAATCATCGAGTGCAGCGCACCCTGCTCAAGGGCCTCGCGCAAAGGCTTGCCGCGGGCGAGCAGGTGTTCCTGCCCGACGTACTCGTCCAGGTTGGTCGAGCGCAGGCGCGCCGCCAGAGGCTGAGCAATCGGGTCACTTCGAAACAGGTCCATGGGCAGCGTTTGAAACCTCTGGGCAGTTTATTCCTGGATCACGTCGGCACCCTTCGGGATGTCGAACTTGAACTTGGATGCCGGTACCGGCTGGTTGGCCTTGACCCCGGAGAACAGGATATCGGTGCGCTGGCCGACGCTGTCAACCAGACGCATGTTGTTGATCACGCCGTTGCCAAACGACAGGGACAGCGTGTCAAAGAGCGTGTCCTTGGATTTCGGCTTAAGGGTGAATTCAATCACGTTGCTGGTCTGCTTGGAGGTAATGTCGAAGCTGTCGTTGATCTTCGACACATCGCCCGACAGCAACAGCGCTGGCGTCTGGTTCAGGCGCGGGTCGAGCTTCTTGATGGTCGCCTGCTCCAGGTCCGGGTCCCACAGGGTGACTTTTTGGCCGTCAGAGACGATGGTCTGCTCGGCCTTGCCTTCTGTGTGCCAGTAGAACAGCCCTGGGCGCTGCACAGCCATCTCGCCGGCGGTTTCCTGCAACTGGGTGCCACCGGCATCCAGCGTGAGCTGGGAGAAGCGCGCGGTCAGGGTCTGGGATTTGTCCAACAGGTTTTTCAGGCTCGCGACGGAAGCCGGGTCAGCATGAGCCGAAACAGCAGTCAGGGCCAATGCAGGCAACAACAGCATGCGGATAAGACGCATGGGAGTCCTCTTAGATTCGGTTGCAAGGCGTGCCGCGTGTTGCCACGCGGCACGTAATCAGTCACGCATCTGCGCTGGCGCAATCACTTCGCGCGAGCCGTTGGTGTTCATCGAGGTGACCACGCCGGCCATTTCCATGGCTTCGATCATGCGGGCAGCGCGGTTGTAGCCAATCTTCAGCTTGCGCTGTACGGCGGAGATCGAGGCGCGGCGGCTTTCAAGCACGAACTGCACCGCTTCGTCGTAGAGCGCATCGGTCTCGGCATCATCGTCGCCACCGCCGCTGCCACCGTCGAAGCCGCTGCCGGCCTCTTCGACGCCGGCGAGGATGTCGTCGTTGTATTCCGGGGCGCCACGCAGTTTCCAGGCTTCCACCACACGGTGCACCTCATCGTCGGAGACGAACGCGCCGTGGACACGGATCGGCAAACTGGTGCCCGGCGGCATGTAGAGCATGTCACCGTGGCCCAGCAGTTGCTCGGCGCCGCCCTGGTCGATGATGGTCCGGGAATCGATCTTGCTCGACACCTGGAACGCCATGCGGGTCGGGATGTTGGCCTTGATCAGGCCGGTGATCACGTCCACCGACGGACGCTGGGTCGCGAGGATCAAGTGGATCCCGGCGGCCCGCGCCTTCTGGGCGATACGGGCGATCAGCTCTTCGACCTTCTTGCCGACGATCATCATCATGTCGGCAAATTCGTCGACCACCACCACGATGGTCGGCAATTTGGTCAACAGCGGCGCTTCGTCGTGGATGCTTTCGCGCTTGTACAACGGGTCGGTCAGCGGCGTGCCGGCGTCCTGGGCTTCCTTGACCTTGGCATTGAAGCCCGACAGGTTACGCACGCCCATCTTCGCCATCAGCTTGTAGCGCCGTTCCATCTCGGCAACGCTCCAGCGCAGGGCGTTGGCCGCATCCTTCATGTCGGTCACCACCGGGCACAGCAGGTGCGGAATGCCTTCGTAGATCGACAGCTCAAGCATTTTCGGGTCGATCATGATCAGCTTGGCGTCATCCGGGCCCGACTTGAACAGGATCGACAGGATCATCGCGTTCACACCCACCGACTTACCGGAACCGGTGGTACCGGCAACCAGCAAGTGAGGCATTTTCGCCAGGTCGGTGATCACCGGCTTGCCGCCGATGTCGTGGCCCAGGGCCAGGGTGACCGGCGACTTGAAGTTGTCGTATTCAGGGGTCGACAGCACTTCGGAGAAGCGCACGATCTGCCGGTCTTCGTTGGGAATCTCGATACCGACGGTGGTCTTGCCCGGAATTACTTCCACCACTCGCACGCTGGTCACGGCCAGCGAACGCGCCAGATCCTTGGCCAGGTTGGAAATGCGGCTGACCTTGACGCCGGCAGCCGGCTGGATTTCGTAGCGGGTAATCACCGGGCCCGGGTGGATCGAATCCACCGAGACTTCGACGCCGAATTCCTTGAGCTTGATTTCCAGCAGGTGGCCGACGGCCGCCAGGGATTCGGGGGAATAATTGAGCTGTTTCTTTTCCGCAGGATCAAGAATCGAGATCGGCGGCAAGGTGCCTTCCACGGCGCTGTCGACAAACAACGGCGCCTGTTTCTCTTTCTGCACGCGGTGGCTCGGCTCGGGGGCCTTCGGCGGCGCAGGGGCAATCACCGGCGGCACTTGCTTCTCGCGGTCCGACATGTGCTTGGTCAGGGCCTGCTCGCGTTCGATCAGGCGTTCCTTGACCTTGGCCTGCTCACGCCGGTCCGGCGTGCTCGGGGCTACCACCTCGTTGACGCGGGTATCCACCTCGCGCAGTTGCGCAACCATGCGTTTGCGGTCCACCCGGGCCGACCACCAGCGATTGGCGGCGCCCTGGAACAGTTCGAGCAGGTCGAGGGTGATCTTGCCGGTCACGTCCATGACCTTGAACCAGGACAGGTCGGTAAACACGGTGAGGCCGAACAGGAACAGCGCAATGAACATCAGGGTGCTGCCCTGGATGTTCAGGGTCCTGCGGGCCAGGTCGCCGAGGCTTTCGCCCAGAGCGCCGCCGGCACCGGCCGGCAGACCGGTAGGTGCGTGGAAATGGATATGGGCCAGGGCCGCGCCGGACAACACCAGGAACACCAGGCCGATCAGGCGCCAGGAGAACAGCCAGCCGCTCCATTGCCACGGCTCGTGACGCTGGCGGAAAATCTGCCAGGTCTTGATGGCCAGCAGCAACGGGAAGATGTAAGCGAAGTAACCCAGCACCATGAACAGGATGTCGGCGCTGTAGGAACCGGCCGGACCACCGAAGTTCTGCACGTCTTCGATCTTGCTGTTGTGGCTCCAGCCTGGATCGTCCTTGCCATAGGTGAGCAAGGCCATCATCAGGAACAGGCACAGCGCGCCGATGGCGATCAGTGCACCTTCCTTGAGTCGGTAGTGCAGGTGCTGGCGCCAGGCGGGCACGACTGCGGCTTTAGGTGTTGCGGCGGATTTCTTCAAAACGGGTCTTTTCCTGCGCCTTTAGCGCGTCCATCTGTTGAATGACTGCAAAACACTGCCCAATCCGGGCAGGTAAAAAATGAACGAGTGCCAGTGGAGCTACTTTTAACACCCTGCTACTGATTCATGAAACGGCGATAACGCCCCAATGGCCGCATTGTACGGGTTTGTGCGCGCGATGCCACGCACTTGGCCCTACGTTACACAGCATAGCCAATGTTCAATTTCATAACGTTCAATTTGAGCATGCATTGTCTTTACTGACAAAGGCTTATGAGCTGTTTTTGCCAATCCAGGCTAGCTTGCCGACCGACGTACGCGATTACGACCACGCCCCCGGCATAGAGTTGCAGAAACACCCGTTCATGCTTATCTGCACCGATCCCATGTTCGGGGTAGCCCCAGAGCGTTTCGTCGACAATAATCACAGCTCTTGCAACGGACAACATCGCCGTTACCGCCCTCCCCTTCCGTAAGCCTGGATGCCATGCTGACCTGGTTACAACGCAACACCCTGACCTTCCCACCGCTGGCCAAGGCCATGCGCGAACCCAATGGCCTGCTCGCTGCCGGTGGCGACCTGTCGGCCGACCGCCTGATCCAGGCCTACCGCCACGGCTGCTTTCCCTGGTTCTCGGAAGGCCAGCCCATCCTCTGGTGGTCGCCCGACCCACGCACCGTACTGTTCCCCGATGAGCTGCACGTTTCCCGCAGCCTCGGCAAATTGTTGCGCCAGCAGCGTTACACAGTGACCTTCGACCAGGACTTCGCTGCGGTCATCCAGGCGTGCGCGGCGCCGCGCAGTTATGCCGATGGCACTTGGATCACCGAAGCCATGCAGAACGCCTACCTGCAACTGCACCAGCGCGGTTATGCGCATTCGGTGGAGGTGTGGGACGCGGGCGAACTGGTGGGCGGCCTGTACGGCCTGGCGATGGGCCAGTTGTTTTTCGGCGAGTCCATGTTCAGTCGCGCCGACAACGCCTCGAAATACGGCTTTGCCACCCTGGTTCGGCAACTACAGGCCTGGGGCTTTGTGCTGATCGACTGCCAGATGCCCACCGATCACCTGCACAGCCTCGGCGCCCGCGCCATTCCCCGCAGCGACTTCGCCAACTACCTGCGCGACCATTTGGACCAAACCAGCTCTGCTCCGTGGGTTTCCTAGGCGACTTCCCCGCACCTGGCTTACACTTATTTCAAAGCTTATCCGAGGGTTGATCATGACCGAGCTGGCGCGTTTGAAGTTTTATGCCACTCAACCCCACTCATGCAGCTATCTGCCCGATGAGCAGGCCACCACGCTGTTCCTCGACCCCAGCCAGCCGATGGACGTGCATGTGTATGCCGATTTGTCGGAAATGGGCTTCCGGCGCAGCGGCGACCACCTTTACCGGCCGCACTGCCAGAACTGCAACGCCTGCGTACCGGCGCGCATCCCGGTGGCGCAGTTCCTGCCGGACCGCAACCAGAAACGCATCCTGAAGCGCAACGCCGACCTGACCGTTACCGCCACCAAACCCGGCTTCAGCGAAGAATATTTCGACCTTTACCAACGCTACATCGAACAGCGCCACGCCGACGGCGACATGTTCCCGCCCAGCCGCGACCAGTTTTCCACCTTCCTGGTGCGCGACCTGCCCTTCTCGCGCTTCTATGAGTTTCGGCTCGAGGGACGACTGGTGGCGGTCGCCGTGACTGACCTGCTGCCCAATGGCCTGTCGGCGGTCTACACCTTTTATGAGCCCGCCGAGGAACGGCGCAGCCTGGGACGCTTTGCGATCCTGTGGCAGATCGGTGAAGCCTTGCGCCTGGAATTGGAGGCGGTGTACCTCGGATACTGGATCAAAAACTGCAAAAAAATGAACTACAAGACCCAATATCGGCCCATTGAGCTGCTAATTAACCAAAGATGGGTCACGTTGAACTAGAACCTCTTGGCTTAAACACCCTTTTTCGGGCACAATGCACGCCGCTTTTGCCTGGCGCAGTTGCACCGGGCCATTCACTGGATACCGAGGGCTTTACTGCATGTCGAAAGAAGACAGCTTCGAAATGGAAGGCACTGTCGTCGACACCCTGCCCAACACCATGTTTCGTGTGGAGTTGGAAAATGGGCACGTCGTAACCGCGCATATCTCCGGCAAGATGCGCAAGAACTACATTCGTATTCTTACCGGTGACAAAGTGCGCGTCGAACTGACGCCCTATGACCTGAGCAAAGGGCGCATCACTTACCGCGCCCGTTAATCAAGTCAATACAAAACGCCCGGTTATGCCGGGCGTTTTTGTGTGCGCGCGATTTACCTGAAACCAGAAATCCCTTGTGGGAGCGGGCTTGCTCGCGAATGCAGCGTGTCAGTCATTGATTGTGTCGACTGGCACACCGCATTCGCGAGCAAGCCCGCTCCCACATTTGATCTCCATCGGGTTCAAGGCAGCAAAAAGGCGCCTCTCGGCGCCTTTTTGTTTTGTTGCGTCAGCTATCAGGCCATTTCAGCCGTGGTTTCGAAGTCGAAGGTCAACTCGCCGTCCTTCAGATCGATATGCACCACGCCACCATGGTCTGCCAGTTCGCCGAACAGGATCTCTTCCGCCAGTGGGCGCTTGATCTTGTCCTGAATCAGGCGAGCCATTGGCCGAGCGCCCATTGCCGCGTCGTAGCCACCTTCCGCCAGCCAGTTGCGCGCCGCGTCCGAGACTTCCAGCTGCACGCGCTTGTCTTCCAACTGCGCCTGGAGCTCGGTGAGGAACTTGTCCACCACGCTTTTGATGACCTCATGGCTGAGGCGACCAAACTGGATGATGGTGTCCAGGCGGTTGCGGAATTCCGGCGTGAAACTCTTCTTGATCACTTCCATGGCGTCGGAAGAGTGATCCTGATGAGTAAAGCCAATGGAAGCCCGCGCGGCCGTTTCGGCACCGGCATTGGTGGTCATGATCACGATCACGTTGCGGAAGTCCGCCTTGCGCCCGTTGTTGTCGGTCAGGGTGCCGTGGTCCATGACCTGCAACAGCAGGTTGAAGACTTCCGGGTGCGCCTTCTCGATTTCATCGAGCAGCAGCACGCAATGTGGCTGCTTGGTGATCGCCTCGGTCAACAGGCCGCCCTGGTCGAAGCCGACATAGCCCGGAGGCGCACCGATCAGGCGCGACACGGTGTGACGCTCCATGTACTCGGACATGTCGAAACGCACCAGCTCGATCCCCATGGCCTTGGCCAATTGCCGCGCCGCTTCGGTCTTGCCGACGCCGGTAGGCCCGGCGAACAGGAACGAACCGACCGGCTTGTCCGGCGACTTGAGGCCAGCGCGGGACAGCTTGATCGCGGTGGACAGCGAGTCGATCGCCGCATCCTGACCAAACACGGTCAGCTTGAGGTCGCGCTCCAGGTTACGCAGCAGCTCCCGATCGGAGGTGTTGACGTGTTTTGGCGGAATCCGCGCGATCTTCGCCACGATATCCTCGACCTGAGGCACGTCGATGCGTTTCACACGCTTCTCTACCGGCTGCAGGCGCTGGTAGGCACCCGCCTCGTCGATCACGTCGATGGCCTTGTCCGGCATGTGCCGGTCATTGATGTAGCGCGATGCCAGCTCGGCGGCTGCACGCAGCGCCTCATCGGTGTACTCGATGCCATGGTGCGCTTCAAAGCGCCCCTTGAGCCCGCGCAGGATGCCAATGGTGTCTTCTACCGAAGGCTCGGACACATCCACTTTCTGGAAGCGGCGCGCCAGGGCGCGGTCTTTTTCGAAGATCCCGCGGAATTCCTGGAACGTGGTCGAACCGATGCAACGGATATCGCCCGAAGACAGCAGCGGCTTGAGCAGGTTCGACGCATCCATCACGCCACCGGAAGCCGCACCGGCACCGATGATGGTGTGGATTTCGTCAATGAACAGGATCGCCTGCGGGCGTTTTTTCAGCTCGCCGAGCAACGCCTTGAAGCGCTTCTCGAAATCGCCACGGTACTTGGTCCCGGCGAGCAATGCGCCCAGGTCAAGGGAGTAGACGACGCTGTTGGCCAGCAGGTCGGGCACCTGGTTATCAACAATGCGTTTGGCCAGGCCTTCGGCAATCGCGGTTTTACCCACGCCTGCCTCACCGACCAACAACGGGTTGTTCTTGCGGCGACGCGCCAGGATCTGCGCCACGCGCTCAACTTCCAGCTCACGCCCCACCAGCGGATCGATCCGCCCCTGGCGCGCCAGTTCGTTGAGGTTGCTGGCATAAGCGTCCAGCGGGTTGCTCGAAGAAGAAGACTCACCGCCCTCGTCATCCTGCATATCCTGCTCACCTTCCGAGTGATCGCCATGCCCCGGCACCTTGGAAATGCCATGGGCGATGTAGTTGACGACATCAATACGGGCAACGCTTTGCTGCTTGAGCAGGAACACAGCCTGGCTTTCCTGCTCGCTGAAGATCGCCACGAGCACATTGGCCCCTGTGACTTCGCGCTTGCCGGAGCTCTGTACGTGGAAAACGGCACGCTGCAGTACCCGCTGGAAGCCCAGGGTTGGCTGGGTCTCGCGGTCCTCGTCATGAACGGGGATCAACGGCGTGGTGGAGTCGATAAACTCCTGCAGGTCATGCTTGAGTTTGTCGAGATTGGCACCACACGCACGCAGTACGGTGGCGGCAGCTTCGTTATCCAAAAGTGCCAGCAGCAGGTGTTCGACGGTCATGAATTCATGACGCTTCGAACGGGCCTCCTTGAAGGCAAGATTGAGGGTGACTTCGAGCTCGCGGTTTAACATAGCTTCACCTCATACCCAAGTGGTCGGAGTTAACCGTCCTTCTCGATTTCACAGAGTAGCGGATGCTGGCTTTCCCTGGCGTACTGGTTGACCTGCATGGCCTTTGTCTCGGCGATGTCGCGGGTAAACACTCCACATACTGCCCGTCCTTCTGTGTGAACGGCCAGCATTACCTTGGTCGCCAACTCGCGGTTCAGGTTAAAAAACACCTCGAGTACTTCGACGACGAAATCCATCGGTGTGTAGTCATCATTGAACAAAACCACCTTGTACATCGGCGGCGCCTGTAAAGCAGGCTTGGCCTCCTGGACAGCAATGCCTGCAGAACCGTCGTCGTCTTCTTGATGATCCGGGCGATCCTGATTGAATGTTAGTCGAATCTGGCTGATTGCATGCATGGAAAGAAAGGTTCGTCAGTGGTTCAAATACAGTGGTGGGGGCGACCTGTCAGAATTTCAACTCTGACCGACTGGTCGCCTTGACTATCGGCAAATCAGTGTTACAACCAATAGAACCCACAGTGGGTAAAAAAGGTCCGCGCAGTCAACCTTATTTATTCGGGTTAGGACGGATAAACTGGATGATACTCCAGTGATGGAGTCTGGTGCAGAGGGATATGGGCATGGCGAGCGGTAAGGTCAAGTGGTTCAACAATGCCAAGGGTTACGGCTTCATCAACGAAGACGACAAGACTGACGACCTATTTGCGCATTACTCGGCTATCCAAATGGATGGCTACAAGACACTAAAGGCAGGGCAACCGGTTTCCTTCGACATCATTCAGGGACCCAAGGGCTTGCACGCAGTGAATATCAGCGCTCCAGTCAGCGCCACTACCCCCAAAGAGGGCGTCGCTCAAAAATCAAAAAGACAACTGGCCTGATCAGCCACTGAGCAAACGCTTTAAAAAAAACCGGCCCATCAGGCCGGTTTTTTTACGCCCCTGTATCAGCTTACATATGCGAAATCAGCGCATCCCCGAACGCCGACGACGACAGCAACTTGGCGCCGTCCATCAAGCGGTGGAAGTCATAGGTCACGGTCTTGGCCGAAATGGCGCCGTTGGTACCCTTGATGATCAGGTCCGCCGCTTCGGTCCAGCCCATGTGGCGCAACATCATTTCCGCCGACAGGATCAGCGAACCCGGGTTGACCTGGTCCTTGCCGGCATACTTCGGCGCAGTACCGTGGGTGGCTTCGAACATCGCCACGGTGTCGGACAGGTTGGCGCCCGGCGCAATACCGATACCGCCCACTTCCGCCGCCAGGGCGTCGGACAGATAGTCACCGTTAAGGTTAAGGGTGGCGATCACGTCGTATTCGGCCGGGCGCAGCAGGATCTGCTGGAGCATGGCGTCGGCAATGGCGTCCTTGACCACCACATTCTTGCCGGTGCGCGGGTTCTTGAATTGCATCCACGGGCCGCCATCCAACAGGGTCGCACCGAACTCTTCGGCCGCCACTTCGTAGGCCCATTCCTTGAAGGCACCTTCGGTGAACTTCATGATGTTGCCTTTGTGCACAATGGTCAGCGAGTCGCGGTCGTTATCCACGACATACTGCAAGGCCTTGCGCGCCAGGCGCTTGGTGCCTTCCAGGGACACCGGCTTGATGCCGATCCCGCAGTTCTGGTCGAAACGGATCTTGGTGACGCCCATCTCTTCCTTCAGGAACTTGATGACCTTGATCGCTTCCGGGGAGCCGGCTTTCCACTCGATGCCGGCGTAAATATCCTCGGAGTTCTCGCGGAAGATGGTCATGTCCACATCGCCTGGCTTCTTGACCGGGCTTGGCACGCCTTCGAACCAGCGCACCGGGCGCAGGCACACATAAAGGTCGAGCTGTTGGCGCAGGGCCACGTTCAGCGAACGGATACCGCCACCGACTGGGGTGGTCAGCGGGCCCTTGATGGAAACCACGTAGTCCTTGACCGCATCCAGGGTTTCCTGGGGCAGCCAGGTGTCCTGGTCGTAAACCTGGGTGGCCTTTTCGCCGGCATACACCTCCATCCAGGAGATTTTGCGCTTGCCGCCATAAGCCTTGTTAACAGCTGCATCGACCACCTTGATCATCACCGGGCTGATGTCGACGCCAATACCGTCACCCTCGATGAAGGGGATGATCGGGTTGTCAGGAACATTGAGAGAATGGTCTGCATTGACGGTGATTTTGTCGCCGACTGCCGGAACCTGAATCTTCTTGTATCCCATGCTGAACTCCATCTATGGATTGAACATCTGGCTGCGTTCGAGCCTACTCCAGATAAATGAGGACTGAAACCTCAGGCCCTGCACATTTGCGTCGAAAACAGCACATTTAGCGGCCTACAAGCTTGAAAGCAAAGGGAAAAGCGCCAATCTTGAGCACATCATGCGACTTTAGGCGCAACCCGCTGCCTGCGACCTTTAGACCAATGGACGACACACCTTTTGTATGAAGGCTCGGCGTAAGCATAGCGACCTATGTATAATGCCGCCGCTGACCAAAGAGTCACGACGGCCGACCGCTCTAGACAGACGCCCTCCGCCAGAAAAGCCGAGCTACTACAGTAGCTCACCCGCTTGACGCTCGACTGATGCAACCCAACATCACCGCGAAGAAACTTCGACATTTCGCTCATGGATGACTTTGAACGAACGCGCTTTACCCGGCGCATCTCGAGTTTCTGCGCATGCTTTCAGCAAAGAAGAGAGTTAATCCGAATATGCCCACCCGCTCGAAGATCATCTACACCTTCACCGACGAAGCACCAGCCCTCGCCACCTATTCACTGCTGCCTATCGTAGAGGCCTTCACCGCTTCCGCTGATATTGCCGTGGAAACCCGCGACATTTCCCTGGCCGCGCGCATCCTCGCAAGCTTCCCCGAGCAACTGGGCGCCAAGGCCGTGCCGGACCACCTCGCCGAACTGGGCGACCTGGCCGTTACCCCTGAAGCCAACATCATCAAGCTGCCGAACATCAGTGCCTCGACCCCTCAGCTGCAAGCTGCGATCAAGGAACTGCAGGCCCAGGGCTACGCCCTGCCGGACTACCCGGAAACCGTAACCACCGACGCGGAAAAAGAAACCCGTGCACGTTACGACAAGGTCAAGGGCAGCGCCGTGAACCCGGTACTGCGCGAAGGCAACTCCGACCGCCGCGCCCCGCTGTCGGTCAAGAACTACGCTCGCAAGCACCCGCACAAAATGGGCGCCTGGGCTGCCGACTCCAAGTCCCACGTTGCCCACATGAGCACCGGCGACTTCTACGGCAGCGAGAAAGCCGTTCAGATCGAAGGCGCTGATGCCGTCAAGATCGAACTGATCGCCAAGGACGGTACCGCTACCGTCCTGAAGGAAAAAACCAGCGTACAAGCTGGCGAGATCATCGACACCGCCGTGCTAAGCAAGAAAGCCCTGCGCAGCTTCATCGCCGCTGAAATCGAAGACGCCAAGAAACAAGGCGTGCTGCTGTCGGTTCACCTGAAAGCCACCATGATGAAGGTTTCCGACCCGATCATGTTCGGCCAGATCGTTGCCGAGTTCTATAAAGACGCACTGGCCAAGCACGCTGTGGTGCTGGAGCAGATCGGCTTCAACCTGAACAACGGCATCGGCGACCTGTACGCTCGCATCAAGGCCCTGCCGGCCGATCAGCAAGCGCAGATCGAAGCCGACATCCAGGCGGTATACGCTGCTCGCCCTTCCCTGGCGATGGTCAACTCCGACAAAGGCATCACCAACCTGCACGTGCCGAGCGACGTCATCGTCGACGCATCGATGCCTGCCATGATCCGTGACTCCGGCAAGATGTGGGGCACCGACGGCCAGCTGCACGAAACCAAGGCTGTGATCCCGGATCGCTGCTACGCCACTATCTACCAGGCAGTGATCGAAGACTGCAAGGCCAATGGCGCCTTCGACCCAACCACCATGGGCAGCGTGCCAAACGTTGGCCTGATGGCGAAAAAAGCCGAAGAGTACGGCTCCCACGACAAGACCTTCCAGATCAAGGCTGACGGCGTAGTCCGCGTCACCGACAGCAAGGGCAACCTGCTGATGGAACAGGCTGTTGAAGCCGGCGACATCTTCCGCATGTGCCAGACCAAAGACGCGCCGATCCAGGACTGGGTCAAACTGGCCGTCAACCGCGCCCGCGCCAGCAACACCCCGGCCATCTTCTGGCTGGACCCACAGCGCGCGCACGACGGCGTCGTGGTCGAGAAAGTTCAGGCTTACCTGAAAGACCACAACACCGAAGGCCTGGACATCCGCATCATGTCGCCAGTCGACGCGATGAAGTTCACCCTGGAGCGCACCCGCAAGGGCCTGGACACCATCTCGGTGACCGGCAACGTTCTGCGCGACTACCTGACCGACCTGTTCCCGATCATGGAACTGGGCACCAGCGCCAAGATGCTGTCGATCGTGCCGCTGATGAACGGTGGCGGCCTGTTCGAAACCGGCGCTGGCGGCTCGGCTCCGAAGCATGTGCAGCAACTGGTTGAAGAGAACTTCCTGCGCTGGGATTCCCTGGGCGAGTTCCTCGCTCTGGCCGCATCCCTCGAGCATTTGGGTGTGACGTACAACAACCCGAAAGCCCTGGTACTGTCCAAGACCCTGGACCAGGCCACCGGCCAGTTCCTCGACAACAACAAGTCGCCATCGCGCAAAGTCGGCAACATCGACAACCGCGGCAGCCACTTCTACCTGGCGCTGTACTGGGCTCAAGCCCTGGCGGCCCAGACCGAAGACACTGCACTGCAAGCGCAGTTTGGCGAACTGGCCAAGACCCTGACCGCGAATGAGGCAACCATCGTTGCCGAGCTCAACGCTGTCCAGGGCAAGCCAGTGGACATCGGTGGCTACTACGCACCGAACGCCGAGCTGACCAGCAAGGCCATGCGCCCAAGCGCCACCCTCAACGCGGCAATCGCTGCGCTGGTGTAAGGTTGTAAGGATGCAAAGAAGCCCCGGCCCTGTGCCGGGGTTTCTGTTTCTGGACATGGCGCTTTTATTGAAGAAACCCAATCAAAATGTGGGAGCGGGCTTGCTCGCGAATGCGGTGGATCAGTCAATACCTCTTTAACTGACACGCCGTATTCGCGAGCAAGCCCGTTCCCACACTGAATGCAATCGCGCCTGAACACAGCGTTACACCTTGAATCGAGGCACTTTATGACCTGGCTACCTCACATCACCGTCGCCACCATCGTCGAAGACAACGGCCGCTTCCTGATGGTCGAAGAACTCAAGGGCGGCCGCGCCGTGCTCAACCAGCCCGCCGGCCACCTCGACCCGAACGAAACCCTGACCGAGGCCGCCGTGCGCGAAACCCTCGAAGAGACCGGCTGGGACGTCGAAGCCACCGGGGTTGTCGGGATTTACCTGTACACCGCTCCCAGCAATGGCGTGACCTATCAGCGCGTATGCTTCATCGCCAAGGCCCTGCAACACCACCCCGACTACCCACTGGACGACGGTATTCTGCGCGCCCTCTGGCTGACCCGTGACGAATTGATGGCCCTGCGCGAAGACTGGCGCAGCGAGCTGATTATCCGCTGCATCGACGATTATCTGGCCGGCCAACGCCACAGCCTCGAATTGATCCGCCCTTCTCTTTAGCCTTGCAGACGCGAGCCTGCTAGAATCGCGTCCTTTTTAAAGACTCCCGTTGAAATCCTATGCGTGATCCAGCCCCTTCTGACACACAAAAGAAGCGCGTCATCGTCGGTATGTCCGGCGGCGTGGATTCTTCCGTTTCCGCCGTTCTGCTCATGGAGCAGGGTTATGAGGTGGAAGGCCTGTTCATGAAGAACTGGGAAGAAGACGATGGAACGGAATATTGCACCGCCATGGACGACCTGGCGGATGCCCAGGCCGTCTGCGACAAAATCGGCATCAAGCTGCACACCGCCAACTTCGCCGCCGAGTACTGGGACAACGTGTTCGAGCACTTCCTGGCCGAATACAAGGCCGGTCGCACGCCGAACCCGGACATCCTGTGTAACCGCGAGATCAAGTTCAAGGCGTTCCTCGACTACGCGATGATCCTCGGTGCCGACCTGATTGCTACGGGCCACTACGTGCGCCGTCGCGACATCGATGGCCGCACCGAGCTGCTCAAGGGCCTGGACGCCAACAAGGACCAGAGCTACTTCCTGCACGCCGTCGGCGGCGAACAGATCGCCAAGACCCTGTTCCCGGTGGGCGAGCTGGAAAAACCCGAAGTGCGCGCCATTGCCGAGAAACACGGCCTGGCCACCGCCAAGAAGAAGGATTCCACCGGGATCTGCTTTATCGGCGAGCGCCGTTTCAGCGACTTCCTCAAACAGTACCTGCCGGCGCAACCGGGCGAGATCAAGACCACCGAAGGCGAGATCATCGGCCGTCACCACGGCTTGATGTACCACACCATCGGCCAGCGCCAGGGCCTGGGCATCGGCGGCTTGAAAGACGCCGGCGAAGAGCCGTGGTACGTGCTGGTCAAGGACCTGGAGCACAACGAGCTGATCGTGGGCCAGGGCAATGACCACCCATGGCTGTTCTCCCGTGCCCTGCTGGCCTCGGACATCTACTGGGTCAACCCGGTGGACCTCAGCAGCCCGCGCCGCCTGACGGCCAAAGTGCGCTATCGCCAGAGCGACCAGCCCTGCACGCTGGAAAAAACCGCCACCGGCTATCGCGCCACCTTCGACGACCCGCAGCGCGCCGTAACGCCCGGCCAATCGGTAGTGTTCTATGACGGAGAGATTTGCCTGGGGGGCGGTGTGATCGAAGTTGCCGAACCCTGGAGCAGCCAGGCATGAGCCCGACCCAGGAGCAACTGACGGCACTGGGCGGCGTGTTTCTCGCCGCGGTGCTGGTGGACAAGATCGCCAAGACCGGCCAGGTCACCGAGGCAGGCCTGACCTGCATGCTCGGCAGCCTGCTGATCCGCGACCCGAAGGACACCCTGGAAGTGTACGGCGGCGACGACCTGGCCCTGCGCGAAGGTTATCGCGCACTGGTCGGCGCCCTCGAGCGCGACCCAAGCACCTTGCAGCGCGAGCCGCTGCGCTACGCCCTGTCGATGCTCGGCCTGGAGCGCCAATTGGCCAAGCGCGACGACCTGCTGGACACCATCGGCAAGCGCCTGCCGCAGATCCAGTCCCAGGTCGAGCATTTTGGCCCGGCCCACGAAAACGTGATCGCAGCCTGTGGCGCCCTGTACCAGGACACCCTGAGCACCTTGCGCCAGCGGATCCAGGTGCACGGCGATATGCGCAACCTGCAACAACCAAACAACGCCTCGAAAATCCGCGCCCTGCTGTTGGCCGGTATTCGTTCGGCGCGGTTATGGCGCCAATTGGGCGGTCATCGCTGGCAGTTGGTGGTCAGCCGACGCAAATTGCTGAAAGAGCTTTACCCGTTGATGCGCAACGAATAAGTCGCAGCAACCGATTTTTTATAGCCCCACGCGTAATACGCCGGTCAGTTGGCAACGGACCGGCGGATTTTTTCATGTATGATACGCGCCCCATTTCGTTGCCCGACTGTCCGAGAACACCCCATGCAGCTTTCTTCGCTCACTGCGGTTTCCCCTGTTGACGGCCGCTACGCCGGCAAAACCCAGGCCCTGCGCCCTATTTTCAGCGAATACGGCTTGATCCGTGCTCGTGTTCTGGTTGAAGTGCGCTGGCTCCAGCGCCTGGCCGCTCACCCTGGCATCAGCGAAGTGCCGGCGTTCTCTGCCGAAGCCAACGCTGTGCTGAACGCCCTGGCGGAAAACTTCGCTCTGGAGCACGCCGAGCGTGTCAAAGAGATCGAGCGCACCACCAACCACGACGTTAAAGCCATCGAATACCTGCTCAAAGAGCAAGCGGCCAAGCTGCCGGAACTGGCCAAGGTCAGCGAGTTCATCCACTTTGCCTGCACCAGCGAGGACATCAACAACCTGTCCCACGCCCTGATGCTGCGCGAAGGCCGTGATGACGTGATGCTGCCACTGATGCGCCAGACTGCCGACGCCATCCGCGAACTGGCGATCCGTTTCGCCGACGTTCCGATGCTGTCGCGCACCCACGGCCAGCCGGCTTCGCCGACCACCCTGGGTAAAGAACTGGCCAACGTGGTGTACCGCCTGGAGCGCCAGATCGCTCAAGTCGCGGCCGTACCGCTGCTGGGCAAGATCAACGGCGCCGTAGGCAACTACAACGCCCACCTGTCAGCCTATCCTGAGATCGACTGGGAAGAAAACGCCCGCGCCTTCATCGAAGACGAACTGGGCCTGGGTTTCAACCCGTACACCACGCAAATCGAACCCCACGACTACATCGCCGAGCTGTTCGACGCGATTGCGCGCTTCAACACCATCCTGATCGACTTCGATCGCGATATCTGGGGCTACATCTCCCTGGGCTACTTCAAGCAGCGCACCATTGCCGGCGAAATCGGTTCATCGACCATGCCGCACAAGGTCAACCCGATCGACTTCGAAAACTCCGAAGGCAACCTCGGGATCGCCAACGCCCTGTTCCAGCACCTGGCCAGCAAGTTGCCAATCTCCCGCTGGCAGCGCGACCTGACCGACTCCACCGTACTGCGCAACCTCGGCGTGGGCTTCGCCCACAGCGTGATCGCGTACGAAGCCAGCCTCAAAGGCATCAGCAAACTGGAGCTCAACGAGCAGAAGATCGCCGCCGACCTGGACGCTTGCTGGGAAGTCCTGGCCGAGCCGATCCAGACCGTGATGCGCCGCTATAACATCGAAAACCCGTACGAGAAGCTCAAAGAGCTGACCCGCGGCAAGGGCATCACCTCCGAAGCGCTGCAAACTTTCATTGACGGCCTGGACATGCCAGCCGCCGCCAAGGCCGAGCTGAAACTGCTCACCCCGGCCAACTACATCGGCAACGCTGTGGCTCAAGCCAAACGCATCTGATAGAAGCTTGACCCCTTGAGACGCCCGGCAGCGCCGGGCGTTTTTATTCCCGTCTGAAAAGTGCTTTTTTTCAATAGGTTACACATGAATCCTGACATTCCTCTTCAACTTCTGGGCGGCATCACGGCACGGGAATTCCTGCGCGACTACTGGCAGAAAAAACCCCTGCTGATCCGCCAGGCCATCCCTGACTTCGAAAGCCCGATCGACGCCGACGAACTGGCCGGCCTGGCGCTGGAAGAAGAAGTCGAGTCGCGCCTGATCATCGAACACGGCGAACGCCCGTGGGAGTTGCGCCGCGGCCCGTTCGCCGAAGATGCCTTCAGCACCCTGCCCGAGCGCGAGTGGACCCTGCTGGTGCAGGCGGTCGACCAGTTCGTGCCGGAAGTGGCCGAACTGCTGGAAAACTTCCGCTTCCTGCCAAGCTGGCGCATTGACGATGTGATGATCAGCTACGCCGCCCCGGGTGGCAGCGTGGGCCCGCACTTCGACAACTACGACGTGTTCCTGCTGCAAGGTTCCGGCAAGCGCAACTGGAAGATCGGCCAGATGTGCAACTCCGAAAGCCCGCTGCTGCAACACGCGGACCTGCGCATCCTCGCTGAATTCGAAGAGACCGCCGAATGGGTGCTGGAACCGGGCGACATGCTCTACCTGCCGCCCCGCCTGGCCCACTGCGGCGTGGCCGTGGATGATTGCATGACCTACTCCGTAGGCTTCCGCGCCCCGAGCGCCGCTGAAGTGCTGACCCACTTCACCGACTTCCTCAGCCAGTACCTGACTGACGAAGAGCGCTACACCGACGCCGATGCCCAGCCGGTCAGCGACCCGCACCAGATCCAGGGCGACGCCCTCGACCGCCTGAAAAGCCTGTTGGCCGAGCACATGAGCGACGAGCGCATGCTGCTGACCTGGTTCGGCCAGTTCATGACCGAGCCGCGCTACCCGGAACTGGTCGCCGGCCCGGAAGTGGAAGAAGAAGACCTGCTGGGCAGCCTGGAAAACGGCGCCGTGCTGATCCGCAACCCGAGCGCCCGCCTGGCCTGGTCCGAAGTCGACGACGACCTGCTGCTGTTCGCCAGCGGCCAGAGCCGCCTGTTGCCGGGCAAGCTGCGGGAACTGCTGAAGCTGGTGTGCGCCGCCGACGCCCTGCACATCGACAACCTCGGCCCATGGCTGGCGGATGAAGATGGCTGCGCCCTGCTGTGGGAACTGGTCAAGCAAGGAAGCCTGGGGTTTGCCGATGAATAAGATTCACGTAAGTGTCGCTGACTGGCAAAAGGATATCGCCGAGATACGGCGCATTCGTGAAGCGGTATTTATCGCTGAACAATCGGTTCCACCGGAGCTGGAATGGGATGCAGACGACGCGAGTGCCGTGCATTTCCTGGCGTTCGAAGGCGACTTTCCCATCGGTACTGCACGCCTGCTGCCTACCGGCGAGATCGGCCGCGTGTCGGTTCTCAAGGACTGGCGCGGCCTGAAGGTCGGCGACAAGCTGATGGAAGCGGTGATCGGCGTGGCCGAGAAACGCGGCCAGACCCGGCAGATCCTCAGTGCACAGGTCCATGCGGCGCCGTTTTATGAGCGCCTGGGCTTCAAGATTGTCAGCGATGAGTTCCTGGAAGTCGGGATTCCTCACGTTGATATGGTGCGCGAGGGCTGATCCGAGACCGCGCCGCGCCCCTCGCAGGCAAGCCAGCTCCCACATTCGATCCAGTACATCCTTTGGAATGAGGTCAAATGTGGGAGCGGGCTTGCTCGCGAAGGCGCCATCAGCAACACCTCAAAAGGCCCTGCCATCCCCCGATGCCAGGGCCTTTTGCCGTCCAGGATTCAACTTGCGCCCCGCCAAGCCGACAAACTGGCAATATCTAGCCTAAATGACTCGCAGAGATAACGGACATGTCCCTACGCACCCTGCTCACCCTGTTGCTCCTGGCCACCAGTTTCTCGGTGATGGCCGCCACCGAAGTCGTGCCCCTGAGCAACCGCACCAGCGCCGACCTGCTGCCGGTGGCGCAGAACTTTATCGGCAAGGACGGCACCGTCAGCGCCTACGGCAACCAACTGATCGTGAATGCCGAGCCCGACAAGATCCAGGGCCTGCGCGCCCTGCTCGCGCAACTGGATACGCCTTCCAAACGCCTGTTGATCACCGTCGACACCAACGAAAACAACCAGCAGAGCAACGGCAACAATCAAACACAGGTCATCACCTACAGCACCGAAAGCCGTGACGGCGGGATCCAGCAGATCCAGGCCAGCGAAGGCGTGCCCGCGCTGATCCAGGTCGGCCAGAGCGTGCCCCTCACCACCACCCAGCCCGATGCCTACGGCCGCCCGCAGAACCAGACCCAGTATCGCAACGTAACCCAGGGTTTCTACGTGACGGCCAGCGTCACCGGCGAGACCGTTCACCTGAGCATCAGTACCAATCGTGACCGCATGAGCCAGGAACGTCCCGATGTAGTGAGCGTTCAAAGTACCGACACAACTGTCAGCGGACGCCTGGGCGAGTGGATCACCCTGGCCGGGATCAACCGCCAGACCCAGGCCGACAAAAGCACTACAACCCGCAGCTACTCTACTCAAGGGCGCGATGACCTGACATTGCGGGTCAAAGTCGACACGCTGAACTGAAGCACCAAAAACTGACTGGCGAGTCGTATTAGACTAAAGATGTAGTGCTTTAAAAAAAGCACTACAAAACATTTGACGATCCAAAAAAGCATGGGCATGATGGCCTCGCTCCCGCTAATCAGGGGCCCTGGCAAGGGCCTTCGGATCGTCGCTCAAAGCCACCCACCTGAGCCGATTCGTGTCTGTACCGCCCACAAGGTGTGTTTGACGAGGTTGCGACTGGAACGAAGTTGTCCCGAGGGACGGAAGCTAACCAGGTAACCCGGCAACACACTGATGGATCGTACAAAGGCCCACGACGCCCGAAGACTGTTCGCAGTTCGCCCTTACCTGCTCAACTCCCCCTTGAGCCACTCGTTCATCCCGTCGCCTTCCCCGCCGAGCCTGACTTGACCGCCTAAGCTTCTGGTCAGCGAGCAGCCATAACCACGCACTGATACGTGGCTGGCAAATGGAATTTTCCACCTAGACCTATGCGACGAGGTTTTTCCCCATGGCACTGACACGCGAACAGCAAATTGCAGCCCTTGAAAAAGACTGGGCTGAAAACCCACGCTGGAAAGGCGTGACCCGCGCTTATTCCGCTGCTGACGTCGTCCGCCTGCGTGGCTCGGTTCAACCTGAGCACACCTTTGCAAAACTCGGCGCCGAGAAGCTGTGGAAGCTGGTCACCCAGGGTGCCAAGCCGTCCTTCCGTCCCGAAAAAGATTTCGTCAACTGCATGGGCGCCCTGACTGGCGGCCAAGCGGTTCAACAGGTCAAAGCCGGTATCCAGGCGATCTACCTGTCTGGCTGGCAAGTGGCAGCGGACAACAACTCCGCTGAATCCATGTACCCCGACCAATCGCTGTACCCGGTGGACTCCGTGCCAACCGTGGTCAAGCGCATCAACAACTCGTTCCGCCGTGCCGACCAGATCCAGTGGAAAGCCGGTAAAGGCCCGGGCGATGAAGGCTACATCGACTACTTCGCACCGATCGTTGCAGACGCTGAAGCCGGTTTCGGTGGCGTACTGAACGCCTACGAGCTGATGAAGAGCATGATCGAGGCAGGCGCTGCCGGCGTTCACTTCGAAGACCAGCTGGCTTCGGTGAAGAAATGCGGCCACATGGGCGGCAAGGTACTGGTTCCAACCCAGGAAGCTGTTCAAAAGCTGACGGCTGCTCGTCTGGCTGCTGACGTTGCTGGCACTCCGACCATCATCCTGGCCCGTACCGATGCCAACGCGGCTGATTTGCTGACCTCGGATTGCGACCCGTACGACCAGCCGTTCGTGACTGGCGAACGTACCCAGGAAGGTTTCTATAAAGTGCGCGCCGGTCTCGACCAGGCGATCGCTCGTGGCCTGGCCTACGCGCCGTACGCCGACCTGATCTGGTGCGAAACCGCCAAGCCGGACCTGGACGAAGCCCGCCGCTTTGCCGAAGCCATCAAGAAGGAATACCCGGATCAACTGCTGTCCTACAACTGCTCGCCTTCCTTCAACTGGAAGAAGAACCTGGACGACGCGACCATCGCCAAGTTCCAGCGCGAACTGTCTGCCATGGGCTACAAGCACCAATTCATCACCCTGGCCGGCATTCACAACATGTGGCACAGCATGTTCAACCTGGCGCATGACTACGCCCGTAACGACATGACTGCCTACGTGAAGCTGCAGGAGCAGGAATTCGCTGACGCCGCCAAGGGTTACACCTTTGTGGCGCACCAGCAGGAAGTGGGCACCGGTTACTTCGACGACATGACCACCGTGATCCAGGGCGGCACCTCGTCCGTGACTGCGCTGACCGGTTCGACCGAAGAAGAGCAGTTCCACTAAGTACTGAGTACACGGCCACTGCGGCCCCACGGAAGACCTAACCGCAGTGCCGCACGATCTGACGCCCCGACTGGTTCGGGGCGTTTTTTTGGGCGCTTGAAAAGCACTGGAGTGTGAGAGCAGCCACGGTCAACTGTAGGAGCTGGCTTGCCTGCGATGCCGACAACTCGGTTTCTGCGATACACCGAGGCGATGCCATCGCAGCCAAGCCAGCTCCCACAGGAAAGCAGAGCGGCACGCGCCTTGGCCCAGCCTTTGATTGGGCTTTTGAATATGTGCCCCTGCGCGCCCTCGCCACCCGATTTCGATCAAAACATTGATCCAGAGCGCTATTCCCATCTGCAAAACCAGTTAAAAGATCCGCTTTACCAACTAGCATCACCCGCACAAGTAACAACAACTTCCCGCGCTAAACCCCGAACAGTTGTTTAAAACCCACGCAAACAATATTCATTATCATTTAGAGCATGAAAACTTCTTTACCGGTTAAACAAAACACAATTCGTGAAAAGCCCGCTAATGCCCGCAGCACAAGGGCTACAGCCCCAAGAAGGTGCACTATGTCCTTATTCCATCGAATAATTTCGCTATAGGAATTTTACTTGCCCGGTGTTTAGCCATAAAATCACCGCGATTGATTGCGCTGCGACATATCGTCACTGCATCGTTACTTTTTCGAGCTCAGAGACCTTTGCTCTCTGTTAAGGATTTCCAGCATGACCGAAGCGACAGGACTCATGGCCCACAACTGGGGCTTTGCCATTTTCCTCCTCGGTGTAGTCGGCCTTTGCGCCTTCATGCTCGGCGTCTCCAGCCTCCTCGGGTCAAAAGCCTGGGGCCGCAGCAAAAACGAACCGTTCGAGTCCGGCATGCTACCTACAGGTGGCGCCCGCTTGCGGCTCTCAGCCAAATTCTATCTGGTCGCGATGCTCTTCGTGATCTTCGACATCGAAGCCCTTTTTCTCTTTGCCTGGTCTGTGTCCGTCCGCGAAAGCGGCTGGACCGGATTCGTCGAAGCCCTCGTTTTCATAGCAATTCTGTTGGCAGGCCTTGTCTACCTATTTCGAGTGGGCGCCCTTGACTGGGCTCCGGAAGCTCGTCGCAAGCGGCAAGCGAAGCTGAAACAATGAGGCTTTGGCGATGCAATACAATCTCACCAGGATCGACCCGGATGCTCCTAACGAGCAGTACCCAATCGGCGAACGGGAAACCGTTTCCGACCCGTTAGAAGACCAAGTCCACAAAAACATCTACATGGGCAAGCTGGAAGACGTGCTGAGTGGCGCGGTCAACTGGGGACGTAAGAACTCCCTGTGGCCGTACAACTTCGGTCTGTCCTGCTGCTACGTGGAAATGACCACCGCCTTCACGGCGCCCCACGACATCGCGCGCTTTGGCGCCGAAGTTATCCGGGCATCGCCGCGCCAGGCGGATTTCATGGTTATCGCCGGTACCTGCTTTATCAAGATGGCGCCGATCATTCAGCGTCTCTACGAGCAAATGCTCGAACCAAAGTGGGTTATCTCCATGGGTTCGTGCGCCAACTCCGGTGGCATGTACGACATCTACTCCGTGGTTCAGGGGGTGGACAAGTTCCTGCCCGTGGACGTCTACGTGCCTGGCTGCCCGCCCCGCCCTGAAGCATTTCTGCAAGGCTTGATGCTGTTGCAGGAATCGATTGGCAAGGAGCGTCGCCCACTTTCCTGGGTTGTCGGAGATCAAGGCGTATACCGCGCCGAGATGCCGTCACAAAAGGAACAGCGCCGCGAACAGCGTATTCAGGTAACCAACCTGCGCAGCCCCGACGAAGTCTGATCCAGAACCGCTTCTTTTATAGAACGAAAACCTGGCTTCATTCTTTACGTTGACCGAAAGCGATAAAAAACCATGACTACAGGCAGTGCTCTGTACATCCCGCCTTATAAGGCAGACGACCAGGATGTGGTCGTCGAACTCAACAACCGTTTTGGCCCTGACGCCTTCACCGCCCAGGCCACACGCACCGGCATGCCGGTGCTGTGGGTGGCGCGTGCCAGGCTCGTCGAAGTCCTGAGCTTCCTGCGCAACCTGCCCAAGCCGTACGTCATGCTCTATGACCTGCATGGCGTGGACGAGCGCCTGCGCACCAAGCGCCAGGGGCTGCCGAGCGGCGCCGACTTCACCGTGTTCTACCACTTGATGTCGCTGGAACGTAACAGCGACGTGATGATCAAGGTGGCCCTCTCCGAGAGTGACCTGAGCGTTCCGACCGTGACCGGTATCTGGCCCAACGCCAACTGGTACGAGCGTGAAGTGTGGGACATGTTCGGCATCGATTTCCCGGGCCACCCGCACCTGTCGCGCATCATGATGCCGCCGACCTGGGAAGGTCACCCGCTGCGCAAGGACTTCCCTGCCCGCGCCACCGAATTCGATCCATTCAGCCTGACCCTCGCCAAGCAACAGCTTGAAGAAGAGGCTGCGCGCTTCCGTCCGGAAGACTGGGGCATGAAGCGCTCCGGCACCAACGAGGACTACATGTTCCTCAACCTGGGCCCGAACCACCCTTCGGCTCACGGTGCCTTCCGCATCATCCTGCAACTGGACGGCGAAGAAATCGTCGACTGCGTACCGGACATCGGCTACCACCACCGTGGTGCCGAGAAGATGGCCGAGCGTCAGTCGTGGCACAGCTTCATCCCGTACACCGACCGTATCGACTACCTCGGCGGCGTGATGAACAACCTGCCGTACGTGCTCTCGGTCGAGAAGCTGGCCGGCATCAAGGTGCCGGACAAGGTCGACACCATCCGCATCATGATGGCCGAGTTCTTCCGGATCACCAGCCACCTGCTGTTCCTGGGTACCTATATCCAGGACGTCGGCGCCATGACCCCGGTGTTCTTCACCTTCACCGACCGTCAGCGTGCGTACAAGGTCATCGAAGCCATCACCGGTTTCCGCCTGCACCCCGCCTGGTACCGCATCGGCGGCGTCGCCCACGACCTGCCACGTGGCTGGGAACGCCTGGTCAAGGAATTCATCGACTGGATGCCCAAGCGTCTGGACGAGTACCAGAAAGCCGCCCTGGACAACAGCATCCTCAAGGGCCGGACCATCGGCGTCGCCCAGTACAACACCAAAGAGGCCCTGGAATGGGGCGTCACCGGTGCTGGCCTGCGTTCCACCGGTTGCGATTTCGACCTGCGTAAAGCACGCCCGTACTCCGGCTACCAGAACTTCGAATTCGAAGTGCCGCTGGCGGCCAACGGCGATGCCTACGACCGCTGCATCGTGCGCGTCGAAGAAATGCGCCAGAGCCTGAAGATCATCGAACAGTGCATGCGCAACATGCCGGAAGGCCCGTACAAGGCGGATCACCCGCTGACCACGCCGCCGCCGAAAGAGCGCACGCTGCAACACATCGAAACCCTGATCACGCACTTCCTGCAAGTTTCGTGGGGCCCGGTGATGCCGGCCAACGAATCCTTCCAGATGATCGAAGCGACCAAGGGTATCAACAGTTATTACCTGACGAGCGATGGCGGCACCATGAGCTACCGCACCCGGATTCGTACGCCAAGCTTCCCGCACCTGCAGCAGATCCCTTCGGTGATCAAAGGTGAAATGGTCGCGGACTTGATTGCGTACCTGGGTAGTATCGATTTCGTTATGGCCGACGTGGACCGCTAAGCATGAATAGCACGCTTATCCAGACAGACCGTTTCACCTTGAGTGAAACCGAGCGCTCGGCCATTGAGCACGAGCTGCATCACTACGAAGACCCGCGCGCGGCGTCGATCGAAGCCTTGAAGATCGTCCAGAAGGAACGTGGCTGGGTGCCGGACGGCGCCCTCTACGCCATCGGCGAGATCCTCGGCATCCCCGCCAGCGACGTTGAAGGCGTGGCGACGTTCTACAGCCAGATCTTCCGCCAGCCGGTCGGCCGCCACATCATTCGCGTGTGCGACAGCATGGTCTGCTACATCGGTGGCCACGAGTCCGTGGTCAGCGAGATCCAGAGCAAGCTGGGCATCGGCCTGGGCCAAACCACTCCGGACGGGCGCTTCACGCTACTGCCGGTGTGCTGCCTGGGCAACTGTGACAAGGCGCCGGCGTTGATGATCGACGACGACACATTCGGCGACGTGCAGCCTGCTGGCGTCACCCAATTGCTCGAGGGCTACCCATGACCCTGACTTCCTTCGGCCCTGCCAACCGCATCAAGCGGTCGGCCGAGACTCACCCGCTGACCTGGCGCCTGCGTGACGACGGCGAGCCTGTATGGCTTGACGAGTACCAGGCCAAGAACGGTTACGCGGCCGCGCGCAAAGCCTTTGCCGACATGGCCCAGGACGACATCGTCCAGACCGTGAAAGACGCAGGCCTTAAGGGCCGCGGCGGTGCAGGCTTCCCCACGGGTGTCAAGTGGGGCCTGATGCCAAAAGACGAATCCATCAACATCCGCTACCTGCTGTGCAACGCGGATGAAATGGAGCCGAACACCTGGAAAGACCGCATGCTGATGGAGCAACTGCCCCATCTGCTGATCGAAGGCATGCTGATCAGTGCCCGCGCGCTGAAAACCTACCGTGGCTACATCTTCCTGCGTGGCGAATACACTACCGCCGCCAAGCACCTGAACCGTGCCGTGGAAGAAGCCAAGGCCGCTGGCCTGCTGGGCAAGAACATCCTTGGTTCGGGTTTCGACTTCGAACTGTTCGTGCACACCGGCGCCGGGCGTTATATCTGCGGTGAAGAAACCGCACTGATCAACTCCCTCGAAGGCCGCCGCGCCAACCCGCGTTCCAAGCCGCCCTTCCCTGCCGCCGTGGGCGTGTGGGGCAAGCCGACCTGCGTGAACAACGTTGAAACCCTGTGCAACGTGCCGGCAATCATCGGCGACGGCGTGGAGTGGTACAAATCGTTGGCCCGCGAAGGCAGCGAAGACATGGGCACCAAGCTCATGGGCTTCTCCGGCAAGGTCAAGAACCCGGGCCTGTGGGAACTGCCTTTCGGCGTGACCGCACGCGAGCTGTTCGAGGACTACGCCGGCGGCATGCGCGATGGCTACACCCTCAAGGCCTGGCAGCCAGGCGGCGCCGGTACCGGCTTCCTGTTGCCAGAACACCTGGACGCTCAAATGTACGCCGGCGGCATCGGCAAGGTGGGCACCCGTATGGGTACCGGCCTGGCCATGGCCGTGGACAACACCGTGAACATGGTGTCGTTGCTGCGCAACATGGAGCAATTCTTCTCCCGCGAATCCTGTGGCTTCTGCACCCCGTGCCGCGACGGTTTGCCATGGAGCGTCAAGCTGCTGATGGCCCTGGAAAACGGCGAAGGCCGCGAGGGCGACATCGAGACCCTGCTGGGTCTGGTCGGTTTCCTCGGCCCAGGCAAGACCTTCTGTGCTCACGCACCGGGCGCCGTGGAGCCATTGGGCAGCGCGATCAAATACTTCCGCTCGGAGTTCGAAGCCGGCATCGCGCCTACCAGCGCCGCCGTCCCGCCTCTGGCAAGGCCGATCGTAGTCGGCGCGTAACGCTTAACAAGGCGAAGGGTCCGTGCCCTTCGCCTTCTCATGTGCTGACGCCTTCAAGGCTGTGTTGATGCACATGAATAACAAGATTCCATTAGCCACGCCCGCTGACACCGGGCCAACGAAGAACTTTGAACCATGGCCACTATCCACGTAGACGGCAAAGAGCTCGAAGTCGATGGGGCAGACAACCTGTTACAGGCGTGTCTGTCGCTAGGCCTCGACATTCCATATTTCTGCTGGCACCCCGCCCTTGGCAGCGTTGGCGCTTGCCGCCAGTGCGCGGTCAAGCAGTACACCGACGAGAACGACACCCGTGGTCGTATCGTCATGTCCTGCATGACCCCTGCCACCGACGGCAGCTGGATCTCCATCGAAGACGAAGAAGCGAAAGTGTTTCGCGCCAGCGTCGTCGAATGGCTGATGACCAACCACCCGCACGACTGCCCTGTGTGCGAGGAAGGCGGCCACTGCCACCTGCAAGACATGACCGTGATGACCGGCCACAACGAGCGCCGGTATCGCTTCACCAAGCGTACCCACCAGAACCAGCAACTGGGCCCGTTCATTTCCCACGAGATGAACCGCTGCATCGCTTGCTACCGCTGCGTGCGCTTCTATAAGGACTACGCCGGCGGTACCGACCTCGGTGTGTTTGGCGCCCACGACAACGTGTACTTCGGTCGCGTTGAAGACGGCACCCTGGAAAGCGAGTTCTCCGGCAACCTCACCGAGGTCTGCCCGACCGGTGTGTTCACCGACAAGACTCACTCCGAGCGCTACAACCGCAAGTGGGACATGCAGTTCTCGCCGAGCATCTGCCATGGCTGCTCCAGCGGTTGCAACATCTCCCCGGGCGAACGCTACGGCGAACTGCGTCGGATCGAAAACCGCTTCAACGGTTCGGTCAACCAGTACTTCCTGTGCGACCGTGGCCGTTTCGGCTACGGCTACGTCAACCGCGAAGACCGCCCGCGTCAGCCACTGCTGGCCGACGGCGCCAAGCTGAGCCTCGACGAAGCACTGGATAAAGCCGCTGACCTGCTGCGCGGTCGCAACATCGTCGGTATCGGTTCGCCCCGCGCCAGCCTCGAAAGCAACTACGCGTTGCGCGAACTGGTGGGTGCCGAGCACTTCTACTCGGGTATCGAAGCCGGTGAACTGGAGCGCATCCGCCTCGTGCTGCAAGTCTTGAACGACAGCCCGCTGCCGGTTCCGAACATGCGCGACATCGAAGACCATGACGCGATCTTCGTCCTCGGTGAAGACCTGACCCAGACCGCTGCCCGTGTCGCCCTGTCCCTGCGCCAGTCGGTAAAAGGCAAGGCCGAAGACATGGCCGACGCCATGCGCGTCCAGCCATGGCTCGACGCTGCGGTGAAAAACATCGGCCAGCACGCGCTGAACCCGCTGTTTATCGCCAGTCTGACCGCCACCAAGCTCGACGACATCGCAGAAGAATGCGTACACGCCGCGCCTGACGACCTGGCCCGCATCGGTTTCGCCGTGGCCCACGCCCTCGACGCCAGCGCGCCTGCCGTAGAAGGCCTGGACGCTGAAGCCGCTGAACTGGCCAAGCGTATCGCCGACGCCCTGCTGGCCGCCAAGCGTCCATTGATCATTGCCGGTACCTCGTTGGGTTCCAAGGCGCTGATCGAAGCCGCTGCCAACATTGCCAAAGCCTTGAAGCTGCGCGAGAAGAACGGTTCCATCAGCCTGATCGTGCCGGAAGCCAACAGCCTCGGCCTGGCCATGCTCGGTGGCGAGTCCCTGGACGCCGCCCTGCAAGCCGTGACCGACGGCAGCAGCGATGCGATCGTGGTACTGGAAAACGACCTGTACACCCGCACTGATTCGGCCAAGGTCGACGCAGCGCTGAACGCGGCCAAAGTGGTGATCGTTGCCGACCACCAGAAAACCGCCACCAGCGACCGTGCCCACCTGGTACTGCCCGCCGCCAGCTTTGCTGAAGGCGACGGTACCCTGGTCAGCCAGGAAGGCCGCGCCCAGCGCTTCTTCCAGGTATTCGATCCGAAGTACATGGACGCCAGCATCCTGGTTCACGAAGGCTGGCGCTGGCTGCATGCCCTGCGCGCTACCCTGCTGAACCAGCCGATCGACTGGACCCAGCTCGACCACGTGACCGCTGCCGCCGCTGCCGCTGCACCGCAACTGGCACGCATCGTCGACGCTGCACCGTCCGCCGCGTTCCGCATCAAGGGCATGAAACTCGCCCGTGAACCGTTGCGTTACTCCGGTCGTACCGCCATGCGGGCTGACATCAGCGTGCATGAGCCACGTACACCGCAAGACAACGACACCGCGTTTGCCTTCTCCATGGAAGGTTACTCGGGTTCGGTCGAGCCACGTCAGCAGGTGCCTTTCGCCTGGTCGCCGGGCTGGAACTCGCCGCAGGCCTGGAACAAGTTCCAGGACGAAGTCGGTGGCCACATCCGTGCCGGCGACCCGGGCACCCGCCTGATCGAAAGCACCGGTGACTCGCTGAACTGGTTCGCCAGCGTTCCGCGTCCGTTCAACCCGGCCCAGGGTACCTGGCAGGTTGTGCCGTTCTTCCACCTGTTCGGCAGCGAAGAGACTTCTTCCAAAGCCGCGCCGGTACAAGAGCGCATTCCAGCCGCCTACGTGTCCGTAGCCAAGTCCGAAGCCGACCGCCTGGGCGTCAACGACGGTGCCCTGCTCAGCGTGAACGTCGCCGGCAAGACCCTGCGTCTGCCGCTGCGCATCGACGAAGAGTTGGGTGCTGGCCTGGTTGCATTGCCAAAAGGCCTCGCGGGGATTCCTCCGGCGATCTTCGGCCTTACCGTTGACGGTCTGCAGGAGGCAGCTCAATGACCTGGTTCACCCCTGAAGTGATCGACGTGATCATCGCGGTGGTCAAGGCCATCGTGATCCTGTTGGCCGTGGTCGTGGCGGGCGCCCTGCTCAGCTTCGTCGAACGTCGCCTGCTGGGCTGGTGGCAGGACCGTTACGGTCCGAACCGCGTTGGCCCGTTTGGTATGTTCCAGATCGCCGCCGACATGCTGAAAATGTTCTTCAAGGAAGACTGGACCCCGCCGTTTGCCGACAAGGTGATCTTCACCCTGGCACCGGTCGTGGCCATGAGCGCCTTGCTGATTGCCTTCGCAATCATCCCGATCACCCCGACCTGGGGCGTGGCGGACCTGAACATCGGCTTGCTGTTCTTCTTCGCCATGGCCGGCCTGTCGGTCTACGCGGTGCTGTTCGCCGGTTGGTCGAGCAACAACAAGTTCGCCCTGCTGGGCAGCTTGCGGGCCTCGGCCCAGACCGTGTCCTACGAAGTGTTCATGGGCCTCGCGCTGATGGGCATCGTGGTGCAGGTGGGCTCGTTCAACATGCGCGACATCGTCGAGTACCAGGCGCAGAACCTGTGGTTCATCATTCCGCAGTTCTTCGGCTTCTGTACGTTCTTCATCGCTGGCGTCGCCGTGACTCACCGTCACCCGTTCGACCAGCCGGAAGCGGAACAGGAACTGGCCGACGGTTACCACATTGAATACGCCGGCATGAAATGGGGCATGTTCTTCGTTGGTGAATACATCGGCATCATCTTGATCTCGGCCCTGCTGGTCACGCTGTTCTTCGGCGGCTGGCACGGTCCGTTCGGCATCCTGCCGCAGCTGGCGTTCTTCTGGTTCTTCCTGAAGACCGCGTTCTTCATCATGCTGTTCATCCTGCTGCGCGCTTCCATCCCGCGTCCACGGTATGACCAGGTGATGGATTTCAGCTGGCGATTCTGCCTGCCGCTGACCCTGATCAATTTGCTGGTGACTGCTGCCGTTGTGTTGTTGAACACGCCAGCGGGCGCGGTTCAGTGAGGATTTGACCCATGTTCAAATATATTGGCGACATCGTTAAGGGTACCGGTACCCAGTTGCGAAGCCTGGTGATGGTGTTCGGTCACGGCTTTCGCAAACGCGACACCCTGCAATACCCGGAAGAAGCGGTGTACCTGCCGCCGCGTTATCGCGGCCGCATTGTCCTGACCCGCGACCCCGACGGCGAAGAGCGCTGCGTGGCCTGCAACCTGTGCGCCGTGGCGTGCCCGGTGGGTTGCATCTCGCTGCAGAAAGCTGAAACCGAAGACGGTCGCTGGTACCCGGACTTCTTCCGCATCAACTTCTCGCGCTGCATTTTCTGCGGCCTCTGCGAGGAAGCTTGCCCGACCACCGCGATCCAGCTGACACCGGATTTCGAGATGGCCGAGTTCAAACGTCAGGACCTGGTGTACGAGAAAGAAGATCTGCTGATCTCTGGTCCCGGTAAAAACCCTGATTACAACTTCTATCGTGTTGCAGGTATGGCCGTTGCCGGTAAGCCGAAAGGCGCCGCACAAAACGAAGCCGAGCCGATCAACGTGAAGAGCTTGCTGCCTTAAGGAAGAAAGATGGAATTCGCTTTCTATTTCGCATCGGGTATTGCAGTGGTGTCCACGCTTCGCGTGATCACCAACACTAACCCCGTGCACGCCCTGCTCTACCTGATCATTTCGCTGATCGCCGTGGCCATGACCTTCTTCAGCCTCGGCGCACCGTTCGCCGGTGTGCTGGAAGTGATCGCCTACGCCGGCGCCATCATGGTGCTGTTCGTGTTTGTGGTGATGATGCTCAACCTGGGGCCGGCGTCTGTCGCCCAGGAACGCGTCTGGCTCAAGCCCGGCATCTGGCTCGGCCCGGTGATCCTCGCAGCCCTGCTGCTGGGTGAACTGCTGTATGTGCTGTTCGCTCACCAGAGCGGCCAGGCCATCGGCCACACCACCGTAGACGCGAAAGCCGTGGGCATCAGCCTGTTCGGCCCGTACCTGCTGGTGGTCGAACTGGCTTCGATGCTGCTGCTCGCTGCAGCCATCACCGCCTTCCACTTGGGCCGCAACGAAGCCAAGGAGCAATGACGATGCCTGCTATCCCTTTGGAGCATGGTCTGGCGGTCGCCGGCATCCTGTTCTGCCTTGGCCTGGTCGGCCTGATGGTTCGCCGCAACATTCTGTTCGTGTTGATGAGCCTGGAAATCATGATGAACGCCGCGGCACTCGCGTTCATCGTGGCCGGTAGCCGTTGGGGCCAGCCGGATGGACAAGTGATGTTCATCCTGGTGATCAGCCTGGCAGCCGCCGAGGCCAGTATTGGCCTGGCGATCCTGCTGCAACTGTATCGTCGCTTCCACACGCTTGATATCGACGCTGCCAGTGAGATGCGCGGATGAACATGATCTTTCTGACTTTCGTATTTCCCCTGATCGGTTTCCTGCTGCTGTCGTTCTCCCGTGGACGCTGGTCGGAAAACCTCTCGGCCCTGGTCGGCGTGGGTTCCATCGGCCTGTCGGCAATTGTCGCCGCCTACGTCATCTGGCAATTCAACGTCGCACCGCCTGAAGGCGGTCACTACACCCTGGTGTTGTGGCAGTGGATGTCGGTGGAGGGCTTCAAGCCCAACTTCGCCCTCTACGTCGACGGCCTGTCGATCACCATGCTCGGCGTGGTCGTCGGTGTAGGCTTCCTGATCCACCTGTTCGCGTCCTGGTACATGCGCGGTGAAGCCGGTTACTCGCGCTTCTTCGCCTACACCAACCTGTTTATCGCGAGCATGCTGTTCCTGGTGCTGGGCGATAACCTGTTGTTCCTGTACTTCGGCTGGGAAGGCGTGGGCCTGTGCTCGTACCTGTTGATCGGTTTCTACTACAGCAACCGCAACAACGGTAACGCCGCACTCAAAGCCTTTATCGTGACCCGGATCGGTGACGTGTTCATGGCCATCGGCCTGTTCATCCTGTTCCAACAGGTGGGCACGCTGAACATCCAGGAACTGCTGGTGCTGGCACCGCAGAAATTCCAGGTCGGCGACTTCTGGATCACCCTGGCGACCCTGATGCTGCTGGGTGGCGCTGTCGGTAAATCCGCGCAACTGCCGCTGCAAACCTGGCTGGCGGATGCGATGGCCGGTCCTACCCCGGTTTCGGCACTGATCCACGCCGCCACCATGGTAACCGCCGGTGTCTACCTGATTGCCCGTACCCACGGCCTGTTCACCCTGGCACCGGAGATTCTGCATCTGGTTGGCCTGGTGGGTGGCGTGACCCTGGTACTGGCAGGTTTTGCTGCCCTGGTTCAGACCGACATCAAGCGTATCCTCGCCTACTCGACCATGAGCCAGATCGGCTACATGTTCCTGGCCCTGGGCGTTGGCGCCTGGGACGGCGCGATCTTCCACCTGATGACCCACGCCTTCTTCAAGGCCCTGCTGTTCCTTGCTTCCGGTGCGGTGATCGTTGCCTGCCACCACGAGCAGAACATCTTCAAGATGGGCGGCCTGTGGAAGAAACTGCCGTTGGCCTACGCCAGCTTCATCGTCGGCGGCGCGGCCTTGTCGGCCCTGCCACTGGTGACCGCAGGTTTCTACTCGAAAGACGAAATCCTCTGGGAAGCCTTTGCCAGCGGTAACCACGGCCTGCTGTACGCCGGCCTGGTAGGTGCGTTCATGACCTCGCTGTACACCTTCCGCCTGATCTTCATCACGTTCCACGGTGAAGCCAAGACTGAAGCCCACGCAGGCCATGGCATTTCCCACTGGCTGCCACTGTCGGTGCTGATCATCCTGTCGACCTTCGTCGGCGCCATGATCACCCCGCCACTGGCCGGTGTTTTGCCGGAAAGCGCCGGCCATGCCGGTGGTGCAGCCAAGCACAGCCTGGAAATCGCCTCGGGCGCCATCGCCATCGCGGGTATCCTGCTGGCGGCCCTGCTGTTCCTCGGCAAGCGCCGCTTCGTCACCGCCATCGCCAACAGTGGCATTGGCCGCTTCCTTTCGGCCTGGTGGTTCGCTGCCTGGGGCTTCGACTGGATCTACGACAAACTGTTCGTCAAGCCGTACCTTGCGATCAGCCACGTACTGCGCAAAGACCCGCTCGACCAGACCATCGGTTTGATCCCGCGTGCCGCCAAGGCCGGTCACACCGCCCTGAGCCGCAGCGAGACCGGCCAATTGCGCTGGTATGCAGCTTCCATGGCGGCCGGTGCCGTCCTGGTAATCGGCGCCATCATCGTGGTCGCGGTCTGACTATGCACATTGCGAACTTTGCGAACTTGCGAAAGGAAACGAGCCCGTCATGATTCTGCCCTGGCTAATCCTGATCCCTTTTATCGGCGGCCTGCTCTGCTGGATGGGTGAACGCTTCGGCGCCACCCTCCCCCGCTGGATTGCGTTGCTGACCATGTCCCTGGAACTCGCGCTCGGCCTCTGGCTGTGGGCCCACGGTGACTATTCATTTGCTCCGGCACCGGGTGTCGATCCCACCTTCGCGCTTGAATTCAAGCACGTGTGGATCCAGCGCTTCGGCATCAACGTGCACCTGGCCCTCGACGGCCTGTCGCTGTTGATGATCCTGCTGACCGGCCTGCTGGGTATCCTCTCGGTACTCTGCTCCTGGAAAGAGATCCAGCGTCACGTGGGCTTCTTCCACCTGAACCTGATGTGGATCCTGGGCGGCGTTGTCGGCGTGTTCCTCGCCCTCGACCTGTTCATGTTCTTCTTCTTCTGGGAAATGATGCTGGTGCCGATGTACTTCCTCATCGCGCTCTGGGGTCACAGTTCTTCGGACGGCAAGAAAACCCGGATCTACGCGGCGACCAAGTTCTTCATCTTCACCCAGGCTTCCGGCCTGATCATGTTGGTGGCGATCCTGGGCCTGGTACTGGTCAACTTCAACAGCACGGGCGTGATCACGTTCAACTACGCCGACCTGTTGAAAACCAAGATGTCCCTGACCACCGAGTACATCCTGATGCTGGGCTTCTTCATCGCGTTCGCGGTGAAGCTGCCGGTGGTGCCGTTCCACTCCTGGTTGCCTGACGCTCACGCCCAGGCGCCGACTGCGGGTTCCGTCGACCTGGCCGGTATCCTGTTGAAGACGGCGGCCTACGGCCTGCTGCGTTTCGCCCTGCCGCTGTTCCCGAATGCCTCGGCCGAGTTCGCGCCGATCGCCATGACCCTCGGTCTGATCGGGATCTTCTACGGTGCGTTCCTGGCCTTCGCCCAAACCGACATCAAGCGTCTGATTGCCTTCTCGTCCGTTTCCCACATGGGCTTCGTACTGATCGGCATCTACTCCGGCAGCCAACTGGCGCTGCAAGGCGCCGTGATCCAGATGCTGGCTCACGGTGTGTCGGCAGCGGCACTGTTTATCCTCAGCGGCCAACTGTACGAGCGCCTGCACACTCGTGACATGCGCGAGATGGGTGGCGTGTGGTCACGTATCGCCTACCTGCCGGCCATCAGCCTGTTCTTCGCCGCCGCATCCCTGGGCTTGCCGGGTACCGGCAACTTCATCGGCGAGTTCCTGATCCTGATGGGTGCCTTCGTGCATACGCCGTGGGTCAGTGCGATCGCTACGTCTGGCCTGGTGTTCGGTTCGGTCTACTCGCTGATCATGATCCACCGCGCATACTTCGGTCCGGCCAAGTCCGACACCGTGTTGCACGGCATGGACGGTCGCGAACTGATCATGGTGCTCGGCCTTGCGGTACTGCTGGTGTTTATCGGCGTGTACCCGCAACCGTTCCTGGATACTTCTGCCGCAACGATGCATGGCGTGCAGCAGTGGTTCGGCACCGCCTTCTCTCAACTCGCTTCGGCCCGGTAAGAGCGCTATGGAATTCACGATCCAACACTTTATCGCGCTTGCGCCGCTGCTGATCACCAGCCTCACCATCGTGGTGGTGATGCTGGCGATCGCCTGGCGCCGCAATCACTCGCAAACGTTCCTGCTGTCCTGTGCGGGCTTGAACCTGGCCCTGCTGTCGATTATCCCGGCACTCAAGGTCGCGCCACTGGCCGTGACCCCGCTGATGATGGTCGATGACTTCGCGCTGCTGTATATCGCGCTGATCCTGGTTGCCACCCTGGCCTGCGTCACGCTCGCCCACGCCTACCTCGGCGAAGGCGGCACCGGCTACCCGGGCAACCGCGAAGAGCTGTACCTGCTGATCCTGCTGGCTGCGGCCGGTGGTATCGTGCTGGTCAGCGCGCAGCACCTGGCCGGCTTGTTCATCGGCCTGGAACTGCTGTCGATCCCGGTCTACGGCCTGGTAGCGTATGCCTTCTTCAACAAGCGCTCCCTGGAAGCCGGCATCAAGTACATGGTGCTGTCGGCTGCCGGTTCGGCATTCCTGTTGTTCGGTATGGCCCTGCTCTACGCAGAAGCCGGCAGCCTGAGCTTCAGCGGTATCGGTCACGCCCTGGCAGCCTCCGGCAGCCCTGCGCCAATTGCCCAACTGGGCCTGGCCATGATGCTGATCGGCCTGGCGTTCAAGCTGTCGCTGGTGCCGTTCCACCTGTGGACCCCGGACGTGTACGAAGGCGCCCCGGCGCCGGTGGCTGCTTTCCTGGCTACCGCGTCGAAAGTCGCCGTGTTTGCCGTGATGGTGCGTCTGTTCCAGATCTCCCCTGCGGCCAACACCGGTGTACTCAGCAACGTGCTGACCATCATCGCCATCGCTTCGATCCTGTTCGGCAACCTGCTGGCGCTGACCCAGAACAACCTCAAGCGTCTGCTGGGTTATTCGTCCATCGCGCACTTCGGTTACCTGCTGATCGCCCTGGTGGCGAGCAAGGGCCTGGCGATGGAAGCCATCGGCGTGTACCTGGTCACCTACGTGATCACAAGCCTGGGTGCATTCGGTGTGATCACGCTGATGTCCTCACCTTACAAAGGCCGCGACGCCGACGCCCTGTACGAATACCGCGGCCTGTTCTGGCGCCGTCCGTACCTGACCGCCGTACTGACCGTGATGATGCTGTCCCTGGCGGGTATCCCGCTGACTGCGGGCTTCATCGGCAAGTTCTACATCGTGGCCACCGGTGTTGAAGCGCACGAATGGTGGTTGGTTGCGTCCCTGGTACTGGGCAGCGCCATCGGCGTTTTCTACTACCTGCGCGTGATGGTGACCTTGTACCTGATCGAGCCAAACCTGCGCCGTGTGGACGCCGAGTTGCACTGGGAACAGAAAGCAGGCGGCGTGATGCTGCTGGCAATCGCCCTGCTGGCGTTCTTCCTGGGTGTGTACCCACAACCGTTGCTCACCCTGGTGCAGCATGCGGTGATGGCGGGTTGATCGCTTAGTTAAACGCAGCAAGCAAAACGGCGCCTTCGGGCGCCGTTTTGCGTTTCTGGCGTATTAATTTGTTGTCTGACACACAAAGGGAATTTCCCTCGTCGAGATGCCTCCCCTTCCGGCATCACCCTGCCTGGGTCGCTCGTATCGTGGTTGCGTTTTAGGAAACATCCCACAGCAGGGTCACTTGACCCACCGCAGATGGGCCACCAAACTATACGCAGGCTACGTACAGAACATGGATGCTCTATTTATCGAATTGCCGGCCTTTGAGCGGCACCGCAGGGATTATCTGAGTGATGAGTTATTTCACGGCTTTCAACAAGAGTTGATGAGAAACCCGCAAGCGGGCAACGTGATAGAGGGAACCGGCGGGTTACGCAAGGTGCGCTTTGTCGACGAGCGACGCAACAAGGGCAAACGGGGTGGCCTGCGAGTCATCTATTACTGGTGGTCGGGCGGTACGCAGTTCTGGCTGTTCACCCTTTATGGCAAACACGAACAGGACGACCTGAGCGCTCAACACAAAACGGCGCTCAAACACCTGCTGGACAGGGAAATCAAAGCGAGAAAATCTTATGAAACGTGACATCTTTTCCGAACTGGTCGAAGGCTTCGACGCGCTGGCAGATGAACGAGAAGGCAAGGTAACGCTGCGCAGCCACAAGGTGCAGTTGAGCAAGCTGGCACCGCTCACTGCCGACGAAGTAGTCGCTGTGCGTCAACAACTCAATCTGTCGCGCTCGGTGTTTGCGATGTACCTGCGCACCAACACCCGGACCCTGGAAAATTGGGAGCAAGGCCGGGCCACACCCAATGCTCAGGCGGCAACCTTGATTCGGCTGGTGTCGAAGTTTCCGGAGACGGTGGAACGTTTGGCGCTGTTGACCTGATCGATCAATCCAGCCAAGCCCGTCGGCAACGGGACGTTGCCGATGGCTCAAGCCTGCAATCAAATCCTGAACTGCCCCACCAACTGACCCAACCGCTGCCCCAGGTCCGCCAGGCTGCGAGAGGTCTCGGCACCCTGTTGGGTTTCATCGGCCACGCTGTCAACCGCCACCGCGATCTGATGCACGCTGCGGTTGATCTCTTCGGCCACGGCGGTTTGTTCTTCCGCCGCGCTGGCGATCTGCGCGTTCATCGAGTTGATGGTGCCGATCAGTTGCGCCATGGTGTCCAGGGACGCTCCGGCTTCGTTGGCCTGGGCGGACGTGCCGTCGCCGGCATCGCTGGAGCGGCGCATGGATTCCACGGCGGCCTCGGTGCCTTTTTGCAGGCGGTCGATCATGCCCTGGATTTCCTGGGTGCTTTGCTGGGTGCGGCTGGCCAGCGCCCGTACTTCGTCGGCGACCACGGCAAACCCACGGCCTGCCTCCCCTGCCCGCGCGGCTTCAATGGCGGCGTTGAGGGCGAGCAAGTTGGTCTGCTCGGCAATCGAGCGGATCACGCCAAGCACGCTGACAATCGACGACACATCCTGCTGCAAGCTGTCCAGGGACACGCCGCTGCTGCGGATGTCGTTCACCAGCGCGTGAATCTGCGCGATGCTGCCATCCACGACTTTTTTCGCGGCCTGGCCTTCGGCGTCGGTTTGCTGCGCAGCGACGGCTGCGCCTTGGGCACTGCGCGCCACTTCATGGGCCGCGGAGGACATTTCGTTGATCGCGGTAGCCACCTGGTCGGTCTCGTGACGCTGGCGCTCCATGGCCTTTTCCGAGCGGTTGGCTTGCTCGGCGACCTGGCTCACCAGGCCGGTAAGCTGGGAGGTCATCTCGGTGATCTGGCGTACCAGGCTGTGGATCTTGTCGACAAAGCGGTTGAAAGAGCCTGCCAGTTCGCCAAGCTCGTCCTGGCTGGTGATGGCCAGGCGGCGGGTCAGGTCACCCTCACCGGCGGCGATGTCGTCGAGGTTGATCTTCATCAGGTGCAACGGCCGCAGGATGGTATTGGCCACCAGCATGCCCACGGCGGCAATCACCAACAGCACCACCACGGCAATGCCGATGATGCTCAGCAGCACACCTTCCATGCGTTTCTCCACCTTGGCCTGAACCTCGGCAACCTGGGCGTCGATGCCGTCCAGGTTCACCGAGGTACCGATCACCATGTCCCACTTGGGCAAGTATTCGGTGTAGCCAAGCTTGGGCACCAGCTCGGTCTGGCCGGGCTGCGTCGAGCTGTATTGCAGGTAGTGGGTGCCGTCCTTGCCGACTTTCACCAGGTCGCGGTTGACGTAGACGCCGTTCGGGTCGCGGTTGTCCTTGAAGCTTTTGCCGACGCCGTCCGGGCTGTTGCCCTTGAACAGGCGAATGGTCTCGGAGTCGTAGCCGAAGAAATAACCGTCCTTGCCATAGCTGATGTTGGACAGCAGCTTGACCACTTGCGTCCGTGCGGCCGTATCGCCTTGGGCGGCAGCGTCGTACAGCGGCTTGATGGTGGTCATCGCCACCTCGACGTAGCCGCGCAAGGTGGTCTTGGCGTCGTTGAGCAGGTTCTGACGGGTTTCTTCGACCTCGTTGCGGGCCTGCTCCCGAAGGATCCACACCGTGGTCAGGCTGATGATCACGGCAAACAACAACACGGGCAGGACAGCAAGGGACAGTACTTTGGCCTTTAGACTCAGACGCATGGCTCTTCTCTCTTGAGGGACAACTCAAGAGGTTAACGGCTAGTTACAATAAATCTGTAGGACAATCCCGTCAGAGCGTCATCGCGGCAAACCAGCCAAACGCCAGCAGCGGAATGTTGTAGTGCAGGAAGGTCGGCACCACGGTGTCCCAGATATGGTGGTGCTGGCCATCGATGTTCAAACCGGAAGTCGGGCCCAGGGTGGAGTCCGACGCAGGCGAGCCGGCATCACCCAATGCCCCGGCCGTGCCGACGATGCACACGATCGCCAGCGGGCTGAAGCCCAGCTGCACGCACAGCGGCACAAAGATCGCCGCCAGGATCGGCACCGTGGAAAACGACGAGCCGATGCCCATGGTCACCAGCAAGCCCACCAGCAGCATCAGCAGCGCGCCCACACCGCGGCTATGGCCGATAAACGCCGCGGAGGCTTGCACGAGTGTCTGCACTTCACCGGTGGCCTTGAGCACTTCGGCAAAGCCTGACGAGGCGATCATGATGAAGCCGATCATCGCCATCATCTTCATGCCTTCGGTGAACAGGTCATCGGTGTCGCGCCAGCGCACGATGCCCGACACCGAAAAGATCAGGAACCCGGCCAGGGCGCCAATGATCATCGAGTCCAGCCACAGCTGGATAATGAACGCCGCCGCAATCGCCAGGCCGGCCACCAGCAGGGTCAGCGGGTTGTAGTGCACCGCCACCTGCTCGACTCGCTCGATCTTCTCCAGGTCGTACACACGCTTCTTGCGGTAGCTGACAAACACCGCCACCAGCAAACCGACCACCATGCCCAGCGCCGGTAGGCCCATGGCATGGGTGACATTGACCTGGCTGATGTCGACACCGCTCTTGGCCACGTTGGCCAGCAGGATCTGATTCAGGAAGATGTTGCCGAAGCCCACCGGCAGAAACATGTAGGGCGTGATCAGGCCGAAGGTCATGACGCAGGCGATGAGACGGCGGTCCAGCTGCAGTTTGGTCAGCACATATAAAAGCGGCGGTACCAGCAGCGGGATAAACGCGATGTGGATCGGCAGGATGTTCTGCGAGGCGATGGCCACCACCCAGAGCAGACCGATCAGCAGCCATTTGACGTGACTGCCGCCCGTGGCTTCCTGCCGATCCACCAGCAGCAGGGCTTTATCGGCCAGCGCATGAGCCAGGCCGGATTTGGCAATCGCCACGGCGAACGCGCCGAGCAGCGCGTAGGACAACGCCACCGTCGCACCGCCACCCAGGCCGCTGTTGAACGCCTTGAGCGTCGCGTCGATACCCAGGCCGCCGGTCAGGCCACCCACCAGGGCGCCGACAATGATCGCGATCACCACATGCACGCGGGACAAGCTGAGCACCAGCATGGTGCCGACCGCGGCGATTACTGCATTAATCATCGTTACCTCAAGACAGAAAACATGAAAAAAGCACGCACCTGCCCGGGCTGCTGTCGGGAACGGCTGCCGCAAACCAGGTTTTAAGGGAGTTTTATTAGAGGGCGCGCACTTTGCAGCACCCGGCCTGCCTTGTCAAAAAAGTGGGGAGAAGGTTTGTCAGTGGTTAGGGGATTTGTCTGTGGCGAGGGGCTTGTCCTGTGGCGAGGGGGCTTGTCCCCCGTTGGAGTGCGCAGCGCTCCCGCTTTTTTTAGGGCCGCTAAGCAGCCCAACGGGGGACAAGCCCCCTCGCCACACAAACAGGTTTAAATTGATCGTTTGAATAAAGAAAATTTCCGAGCGGCCGATACAGGCAGATCGTCTCTGTCGTATCGAAAGGTTAAGGAAGGCTCCATGTCGCTCAGACAGCTGTCCATTCAATGGAAAATTACCCTGCTGGCCGGTCTTTGCCTGCTGGGCATCGTGACCTTGCTGGTAGGTCTCTCGCTGTACCGCATGGCGCAGAGCTCCGACCTGGTCAAGGCTTCCAGTATGGAAATGCTCGACGAAGCCGCCCAGGCGCGCATCGAAGCCCAGGGTGAGGTCCAGGCCTTGGGCATTCGCCAGCAGTTCATGGACGCCTATCAATACGGCCACGGTTTTTCCCGGCAGGTGTTGTTCCTGCGCGAACAGGCCGAGAAACGCTTCCTGGATGCCTTCGACCTGCGCGAAGACCTGACCCGCCAGGTCAAGGCCGCGCTGCAGGCCAACCCTGACCTGCTGGGCCTGTCCCTGGTATTCGAGGCCAACGCACTGGATGGCAAGGACGAACTGTTCGCCAACCAGCAAGAACTGGGCAGCAACGACAAGGGCCGCTTTGCGCTGTACTGGTCCCAGCCGACTGCGGGCAAGCTGACTTCAATGTCGCTGCCCGAAAGCGACATGTCCGACACCAGCGTCGGACCCAGCGGCGAAAAAGCCAACGCCTGGTTCACCTGCCCGCGCACCACACTCAAGCCCTGCGTGATCGAGCCGTACTTCTATGTGATCGATGGGCAAAAGGTGCTGATGACCAGCATCGTCTTCCCGCTGATGGTCAACGGCAAAGTCATCGCCTCGCTGTCGGTGGACATCAACCTCAACAGCCTGCAAGCCGTCAGCCAGGGCGCCAGCCAGAAACTGTACGACGGCCAGACCAGCGTCAGCATCATCAGCCCGGTGGGCCTGCTGGCCGGCTACAGTCCGGACGCCGGCAAACTCAGCCAGCGCCTGGATGCCGTCGACACCGCCAACGGCGCGCAATTGATCAGTTCGCTTTCCACCAGCACCCAGACCCGCAGCGTGCGCACCGACCACCAACTCAAGGTGCTCGCGCCGTTCCAGCCGATCCCCGATGGCAAGCCGTGGGGCGTGTTGCTGGATGTTCCGGAAAAAGTCCTGGTGGCTCCGGCTGAAGCCCTGAAGTCCAAACTGGACGCCGATAACGCCAAGGGCACCCTGCTGGAACTGAGCCTGGGCCTGCTGGCAGCAATCGTCGGCCTGTTGCTGGTGTGGCTGATGGCCCGCAGCGTGACCCGGCCGATCCTCGGTGTGGCGCGCATGCTGGAAGACATTGCCAGTGGCGAAGGTGACCTGACCCGCCGCCTGGCCTACGACAAACACGACGAACTCGGCGAATTGGCCGGCTGGTTCAACCGCTTCCTCGACAAGCTGCAGCCGATCATTGCCCAGGTCAAACGCTCAGTGCAGGACGCCCGTGGCACCGCCGACCAGTCGGCCGCCATCGCCACTGAAACCAGTGCCGGCATGGAGCAGCAATACCGTCAGGTCGACCAGGTGGCCACCGCCTCCCACGAGATGAGCGCCACCGCCCAGGACGTCGCCCGCAGTGCAGCGCAAGCCGCCCAGGCTGCCCGCGATGCCGATCAGGCGACGCGTGAAGGTTTGACCGTGATCGACCGCACCACCACCAGCATCGGCCACCTGGCGGCGGATATGAGCACCGCGATGGCCCAGGTTGAAGGACTGGCGGCCAACAGCGAGAAGATCGGCTCGGTACTGGAAGTGATTCGTGCAATCGCCGAGCAGACCAATCTGCTGGCACTGAACGCCGCTATCGAGGCCGCCCGTGCGGGTGAAGCCGGTCGCGGTTTTGCGGTGGTCGCCGATGAAGTGCGCAACCTGGCGCGACGTACCCAGGAGTCGGTGGAAGAAACCCGCCTGGTGATCGAGCAACTGCAAAGCGGTACCCAGGAAGTGGTCGGTTCCATGAGCAACAGCCATCGCCAGGCCCAGGGCAGCGTCGAACAAGTGGGCCAGGCCGTGACCGCCTTGCGCCAGATCGGCGATGCGGTAACGGTAATCAGCGACATGAACCTGCAGATCGCCAGCGCCGCCGAAGAGCAAAGTGCGGTGGCCGAGGAGATCAACAGCAACGTGGCGACGATTCGGGATGTGACGGAGTCGTTGTCCGAACAGGCGAATGAATCGGCGCGGGTCAGCCAGGCGTTGAACAGCCTGGCGAATCAGCAGCAGGGCCTGATGGATCAGTTCAGGGTTTGATGAGTTGCGGGATACTCCGGCAATCAGCCCGAGTATCCCGTAGCAGCTGTCGAGCCTTGGCGAGGCTCGACAGCTGCTACGGTTAGTTTTCAATGGCGGCGTGGCAGGTCGATGATGACCTTTAACCCGCCCAGCTCGCTCTCCTGCAACAGAAGCACCCCGCCCCACACCTCGACAATATCCCGCACGATCCCCAGCCCCAGACCATGCCCGTCAGTCTGCTCATCCAACCGCGTGCCTCGGCTGAACACCTGATCACGCTGGCTCTCGGGAATCCCCGGCCCGTCATCTTCGACAGCCAACCGAAAGCCTTCCGGGGTTTCGCCGATGCTCAACACAATCTCCGCGTCCGCCCATTTACACGCGTTGTCCAGCAGGTTGCCCAACAGTTCCAGCAGGTCTTCGCGGTCCCACGGCAATTGCAAACCGGGCGGCACGCGGTAACTCAAATCCAGGTGTTCGCCATGGATCATGTTCAGGGTCGCAAGCAACCCCGGTAATTCGCCGTCGCAATCGAACAAGGCACCCGGCAGTGTCTCTCCGGCCAGGCGGGCACGATTGAGTTCACGATTAAGCCGTTGCTGCACCTGCTCCAACTGTTCCCGCAGCAGCTTGCTCAGTTGCGGATGGTCCTTGAGCTGTTCGCTGGATGCCACGCTCAGCAACACCGCCAACGGGGTTTTCAAGGCATGGCCGAGATTGCCCAGGGCATTGCGCGAGCGCTTGAGGCTGTCTTCGGTGTGGGCCAACAGATGGTTGATCTGCGCCACCAGCGGCTCCAGCTCCACCGGCACCTGGGTATCCAGTTGCGAGCGCTGGCCCTGCTGCAGTTGGGCGATCTGGTTGCGCGCGGTCTCCAGCGGGCGCAAGGCGCGGCGCACGGTGACCCGTTGCAGAATCAGGATCAGCAACAGCGCCGCCAGCCCCAGCACCAAGCCGATCTGGCGCATCAGCCGAAAGCTTTCTCTGACGGGTGTGTAGTCCTGGGCCACGCTGATGGAAATCGACTGGCCAAACCGTTTGTAGTCCGAACGCAGTACCAGCAACTGCTGGCCTTCCGGCCCCAACTGCAGGTTGCCCTTGAGCCCGGCGTGGGGCAACTGCGGCAGTTCCTGGTCCCACAGCGAGCGGGAACGCCAATGGGTGTCGGCAAAATCGATACGGAAATAGTGCCCGGAAAACGGACGCTGGTACGCAGGAGACAACCGCTGCTCATCCAGTTGCACCCCCGCCGGCCCGCGCACCAGCGCCACCAGCAGGTTCTCGCTGTCGTTGCGCAAGCCGGACTCCAGGTAACGTTGCAGGCCCATTTCGAACAGCCACAGGCTGGTCTGCGCCAGCACCAGGCCGACGATCACCATCACACTGATCAGCCCCAGGCTCAGGCGCCGCTGGATCGACTTCATGCCGGGCTGGCACCAAACCGGTAACCCTGGCCGCGCCGGGTCTCGATCACGCTGCGGCCCAACTTGCGGCGCAGGTGGTTGACGTGGACCTCCAACACATTGGAGTCACGCTCGGTCTCGCCATCGTACAAATGTTCGGCCAGGTGACTTTTTGAAAGGATTTGCTCGGGGTGCAGCATGAAGTAACGCAGCAGCCGAAACTCGGCCGCGGTCAGCTGGATCTCCTCGCCATCACGCATCACACACTGGCGACCCTCATCCAGGTGCAAGCCGGCAGCCTGCAAGGTGGGCTGATTGGCGTGGCCATGGGAACGACGCAGCAAGGCCTGGATACGCAGGTGCAGCTCTTCGGGATGGAACGGTTTGCTGAGGTAGTCGTCGGCCCCGGCCTTGAGCCCTTCGATGCGCTCGGCCCAGGAGTCGCGGGCAGTGAGGATCAGCACCGGCGTGGCCTGGCCGGCGGCACGCCATTGCGTCAACACCTCAAGCCCGGGCAAACCCGGCAGGCCGAGGTCAAGGATGATCAGGTCGTAGGGTTCGCTGCGCCCCTGATACACCGCATCGCGCCCGTCCGCCAGCCAGTCGACGGCATAGCCCTGGCGATTGAGCCCGGCCATCAACTCATCGGCCAGGGGTACGTGGTCTTCCACCAGCAGCAGGCGCATCAGTCGTCTTCCTTGTCTTTGAGCAGTTGACCGGTGTTGGCATCGAGTTCGATCTCGCGCACCACGCCTTCCACCGTCAATAGTTCGATTTCATAGATATAGCGCACAGGGCGATCCTTGTGCTCTTCAAGCTCGGCGTCCAGCAGCTTGGCGCCCGGGTAGCGCTCGAAAGCCGGGCCCAGCAGATGCTCAAGCGGCGCGATCACACCCTCCTGGCGCAGGCGAAGCGCCTCGTCCTGGCCCAGGTCACGAGCGGCCAGGCCTGAGCAAAATGCCAGGAGCACCAGCGCCACTTGAACGCTGGTGCGTAGATTTACCTTCATTACGTATCCTGATGATCCTTGAGGACGGCGCCGGTGACAGCGTCCAATTCCAGGTCCCACTCGACGCCCTGGGCGTCGCGCAGTTCAACCTGATAAAGGTACTTGCCGTATTCCTCTTCAAGCTCGGTTTCATGCACGGTGGCGCCGGGATGTTTGGCCAGTGCGATAGCATTGAGCTTCTCGAAAGACACAATGGTACCAGCGTCGCGCAACTTCAGTGCTTCGTCCGGCCCCAGGTCGCGAGCATGGGCGACGCCTGCGGTGAGGGCGATGATACTGCTGGCGATCAAGGCTGTGAGGGTTTTCATGGTGAGTCTCCGTTTCGGGATATTTTGCCTACGGGGCTCACGGTACTGGATCCAACTTAACTGAAACTGAATTGCCACCATGGCAATTCTCTGCGAGACCTTTGCCTGCAACCGGGCAAGATTTTCTATACTGCCCTGCTCGCGGTAAATGAGACCGGTATGACTGCTATCCATATGAAGTTCCCCGCCTTGACCCTCAAGGCCGGTAAACGCGCTTTTGCACGCATTCGTGAGCAGGGGCTTGCGCCTGCGGACGTCGGCATCCTTCCCGGCGCTGCCGGCGGGCCCAAGGCGCTGGGCATCCAGGGTCTGGACCTGGCGCTGTTTGGTGACTGGCTGCCCCGGGCGCCCCGCGAGCGTGCGCTGATCGGCGCCTCGATAGGCTCCTGGCGGTTTGCCAGTGCGTGCCTGCCCGACCCGGTGCAAGGCCTGCTCGACCTGGGCCGGCTGTACAACGCACAAAGCTTTGCCAAAGGCGTGACCATGGCCGAAGTCAGCCAGAGCTGCGTGCGCATGCTCGATGACTTGCTGGCCGGCCGCGATGCCCGCGTGCTCGACAACCCGCACTACCGGCTGAACATCATGGTGGTCAAAAGCCATGGCCTGCTCGCCGACGATCATCGCGGTCGGCTTGGTTTGGGGTTGTCCTCGGTGATCGCCGACAACCTGAGGGGCCGCGCGCGGTTGTCCCGGCACTTCGAACGGCTGATCGTCCACGATCCACGCCAGGCGCCACCGCTGCATGCGCTCAAGGATTTCCCGTCGCGCTTCCTTGATCTGGAACTGGGCAACCTGCGCCAGGCCTTGCTGGCGTCGGGCTCGATCCCCATGGTGATGCAAGGCGTACGCGACCTGCCGGGTGCAGGCCAAGGCACTTACCGCGATGGCGGCCTGCTGGACTATCACCTCGACCTGCCCTACCACGGCGATGACATCGTGCTGTACCCGCACTTCACCGACCGGGTCATTCCCGGCTGGTTCGACAAAGGCTTGCCGTGGCGCCGCGCCAATCAACACGGTTTGCAGGATGTCCTGCTGCTGGCGCCGTCGAAGGAATACCTGGCCCGCCTGCCCCACGGCAAACTGCCGGACCGCAGTGACTTCAAGCGCTTCATGGGGGATGACCCGGGCCGCAACAAGTACTGGCAAACCGCAATGAGCGAAAGCCAGCGGCTGGGGGATGAGTTTCTGCAACTGGCCGACAATGGCCAATTGGGCGAACGCCTGCTGGCTCTCTAGCGCCCTCTCCGTAGCAGCTGTCGAGCCCAAGCGAGGCTGCGTCGGCAGCACCTCGGTTTGTCAGACAAATCGCAAACGCAGCCTCGCCATGGCTCGACAGCTGCTACGCGGTATGCGCGCGGCCGCGACAAACTGTTAAACTCGCCGCCTGCCAGACACCTCACCGAGCTGAAAAACCCTGTGGAAATCTTCAAAGAGTTTACCTTCGAGTCCGCCCACCGCCTGCCCCACGTTCCGGAAGGCCACAAATGCGGGCGCCTGCATGGCCATTCGTTCAAGGTGGCGATCCACCTCAGCGGCGACCTCGACCCGCACACCGGCTGGATCCGTGACTTCTCGGAGATCAAGGCGATTTTCAAGCCGCTCTACGAACGCCTCGACCACAACTACCTCAACGACATCCCGGGCCTCGAAAACCCCACCAGCGAAGTGCTGGCCAAGTGGATCTGGAATGAACTGAAACCGCTGTTGCCGGAACTCAGCGCGATTCGCATCCATGAGACCTGCACCAGCGGCTGCATCTATCGCGGCGAATAAGCCGGCGATGTAAAAAACCACCCTTGCGGTGGTTTTTTTATGCCGGAGACTCCCTTACAGTCGTGGCCTCTTGTACAGGAAGCGCTGCGATGCCAACCCATATCCGCCCCGCTACCGTCGACGATATCGCCGCTATTGAAGCGATCGTCCACGCCGCCTACTCCCCTTACATCCAGCGAATCGGGCGCAAGCCAGGCCCGATGCTGGATGACTATCGCCAGCAGGTCGCTGCCGAACGGGTGCATGTGCTGGAGAGTGCGGGCCAGGTCCGCGGCTTTGTCGTACTGATTCATCACGATGAGTACCTGCTGCTGGATAACCTGGCCGTCGACCCCGGCGCCCAGGGCTTGGGTTACGGGCGCCTGTTGCTGGGCTTCGCGGAACGCCAGGCCAGGCATGGCTCCATCCGTCTCTACACCAATGAAGCGATGACCGAAAACATCGCGCTGTACACCCGCAAAGGCTATGTGGAAACCCACCGGGCCGAGGAAAACGGCCTGCGTCGGGTCTACATGCAAAAAGACCTCACCGCCTCGCACTGAAGGAGCTCCCATGGAAAACACCTGGCTGGCCCAGGCCAAGCGCCTGCAAGCATTGGCCTCCACGGGGCTGCACTTCTGCACCGATGACTTCGAGCGCGAGCGCCTCGAGGAAATCGCCCAGATTGCCCACAGCATGCTGGCGCAATTGGGCGAAGTACCGCTGGAGCGCATCACCGGGCTGGTGCCGGATTTTGCCAAACGTTATTCGACGCCCATGATTGATGTGCGGGGCGCAGTGATTGACGGTGACCGGATCCTGTTGGTCCGCGAGCTCACGGATGGCTGCTGGGCATTGCCCGGCGGTTATGCGGATATTGGTTTGTCGGCGGCTGAAAACATCGTCAAGGAAATCCGCGAAGAGGCCGGGCTGACGGTCACGGCCAAGGCGCTGTACAGCGTCACCCACAAGGCCAAAGGCTTGTACCGGCCGGATATCCGGGACTTCTACAAACTCTACTTTCTGTGCGAACGGGTTGATCAACTGGCGCCGGCGGCCGGTTTCGAAACCACCGAAGTTGGCTTCTTCAGCCTGGACGATCTGCCGCCGCTGTCCCGTGGCCGCACCATTGAAAGCGACCTTGAGGCCGCTTTTGCCTTTCATCGCGGGCAGACCACTCACACCCTGTTCGATTGAATAACGGGTGATCCAATTTGTATCACCCTGCACCGCTTTCGCGCCTGAGTGGGCAGAAAGACCAATCCCGCCTGCGTGTTTCCCCTGTTTGGCTATAAATACTGTGCAACCTGCACAGTCCTGACCGTGCGCCCGTCACTGCCTCGCACTTGGCACGACGGGTGCAATAGGCCTGCGTCACTCATTCAGGGAGAACGGCACATGACGCAGAACGAACCGGGCAATGACTACCCTCTCAGCGAGGTGCCCATGCATGCCCGCAAAGGCCTGGCCTCCACCGCCATGGTGCTGCTGGGCTTTACCTTTTTTACCGCGACCATGTTCGCCGGCGGCAAGCTGGGGGTGGCCTTCAGCTTTACCCAGATGCTCGGCGTCGTGGCCCTGGGTAACCTGCTGTTGGGTATCTACGCCGCAGGCCTGGGTTACATCGCGTTCAAGAGCGGTTTGAATTCAGTATTGATGGGGCGTTTCTGCTTCGGTGAAGTGGGCAGCAAGCTGAGCGACTTGATTCTCGGTTTTACCCAGATCGGCTGGTACGCCTGGGGCACCGCCACCGCAGCCGTAGTACTGGGCAAGTATTTCGAGTTGAGCCAGGGCAGCGTACTCGGGCTGATGGTGCTGTTTGGCATGGTGTTCTGCGCGACGGCCTACGTGGGCTATCGCGGGTTGGAGATTCTGTCCTACATCGCCGTGCCGGCCATGGGTATTTTGTTGTTTCTGTCGATGTGGGTCGCCACCGTCAAGGTCGGCGGGCTCGATGGACTGCTGGCAGTGGTGCCGACCGGTGAGCTGGACATGTCCACGGCTATCACGCTGGTGTTCGGCACCTTTGTCAGCGGCGCGACCCAGGCTACCAACTGGACGCGGTTCTCACGCTCGGCCAGGGTCGCGGTGCTGGCCAGCCTGATCGGCTTCTTTATCGGCAACGGCTTGATGGTGTTGATCGGTGCCTATGGCGCCATCGTCTACCAGCAGCCCGACGTGGTCGAAGTGTTGCTGCTGCAAGGCTTCGCCATGGCGGCCATGGCGATGCTGTTGCTGAATATCTGGAGCACCCAGGACAACACCATCTACAACTTCGCCGTCGCCGGCTGCAACCTGCTGCGCACCAAGCGCCGCAAAACGGTGACCCTGGCCGGTGCGGTGATCGGCACCCTGCTGGCGTTGCTGGGCATGTACGACATGCTGGTGCCCTACCTGATCCTGCTGGGCACGGTGATCCCACCGATTGGCGGGGTGATCATGGCGGATTTCTTCTATCGCTACCGCGGCCACTATCCGCGCCTGGCCGATACACGCCTGCCGGCCTTCAACTGGCCAGGGCTGATCGCCTATGCCGTGGGTACGGTGCTGGCCTTTCATTCACCCTGGGTGGCGCCATTGGTGGGGATCGTGACGGCGTCCCTGACCTACATCGTGCTGACCAGCGTATTGCGGGTGCGGGCACCTTTGGCTGACGTCCAGGCATGAGCCTGACAGTCGCCGATGTGCTGGCCTTGCCCGGCCTTGAATCGATGTGCCTGCGGGCCGGGGAAGCCGGCCTGGAGAACACGGTGCGCTGACCCTATGTCGCAGAAAACAGCGGAATCGCCGAATGGGTGCTGGGGGGCGAACTGGTGTTCGTCACCGGTATCAATCACCCACGGGACGAGGCCAATCTGTTGGTGCTGCTGGACGAAGCCTGTCAGCGCCAGGTCGCCGGCCTGGTGATCCTCACGGGGCCGGACTATATCCAGGCGATTCCCCAGCGTTTGCTGGAAGCGGCGCAAGCGGCGGGCATGCCGCTGATCGAACAGCCTTACTCGTTGAAGATGGTACTGGTGACCCAGGCCATCGGTTCGGCGTTGATCCAGTCGCAGCAGTTGGGGCGCTCGCGACACGATGTGCTGGAGCGCCTGCTGGCCGGTGATTATCAATCCCTGGATTTGCTGCTGCACCGCGCTGCGCAGTTGGACATGCCGCTGGCCGGCCATTGGCAACTCGTCCAGTTGCAACTGGACGGCAGCGACGCGCTGTTTGCCCAAGGTGAGGCGCCAGTGGTCGAGGCGCAGCTTGCCCGACAACACGATGCGATTACCCGCCGTCTGCGCCAGTTTGCTGCGCAGCATCCGTCGCGCCTGCCCGTGCTGGGGCGTGCCGGACAATGGACGTTGCTGCTGCCTGCGATAGACGCGGGTGCGGCATTGGCCAACCGTCAGTTGTTGGCGGGTTGGTTGAAGGCACTGAATCTGCGCCTGGCACCGTTGAAACTGTTTATCGGCCTGAGTGCTGCCGCGCACCCACCCGCGCGCCTGGCCCAGGCCCTGGATGAGGCGCGCCAGGCATTGGCCGCTGCGCGACGGTTCAGTGAACGCGCCGGGCTGTGTGTCTACGATGAGTTGGGCGTGCTCAAGCTGCTCAGTGGCGTACGTGATCGCGCCCTGCTCGATCAGTTCCTCAACGAACGCCTGGGGCCGCTGCTGCGCCACGACCTGCACCATGGCCCAAGCCTGATGCCGACCCTGGAGGCCTGGTTCCACGAGAATGGTAACCTTGTGGCCGCAGCCCAACGGCTGGCGGTTCACCGCAACACCCTGACGCATCGCGTCCAGCGTATCGAAGCCCTGTGCGGGCTGACGCTGGACAATGCTTATGACCGCCTGGACATCGGCATCGCGCTGATGATCTGGCGGCTGTCTGCCTGACTGTTTTTTGCCAAGAGGAACTTGCCCATGCACATCATCAACGCCCGCCTGCGCAACCGCGAAGGCCTGCATGATCTGCACCTGGAACACGGCCAGATCGCCAGCATCACCCAACAAGGCGCTGCCCCCCTGGCAGGCCCCGACGACCTGGACGCCGCCGGCAACCTGGTGGTCCCGCCTTTCGTCGAGCCGCACATTCACCTCGATGCCACCCTGACCGCCGGCGAGCCGCGCTGGAACATGAGCGGCACCCTGTTTGAAGGCATCGAGTGCTGGGGCGAGCGCAAGGCCACCATCACCCTGGAAGACACCAAGACCCGCTCCAAAAAAACCATCCAGACCCTGGCCGCCCATGGCATCCAGCATGTGCGTACCCATGTCGACGTCACCGACCCGGACCTCACCGCGCTCAAGGCCATGCTTGAAGTACGTGAGGAAAGCGGCCACCTGATCGACCTGCAAATCGTCGCATTCCCCCAGGAAGGCATCGAGTCCTACCGCAATGGCCGCGAGCTGATGGAAGAGGCCATTCGCCTGGGCGCCGACGTGATCGGCGGCATCCCGCACTTTGAATACACCCGTGACCAAGGGGTGAGTTCGGTGAAGTTCCTGATGGACCTGGCCGAACGCACCGGTTGCCTGGTCGATGTGCATTGCGACGAAACCGACGACCCACACTCGCGCTTTCTTGAAGTGCTGGCCGAAGAGGCCCGCAGCCGTGACATGGGCGCCCGCGTGACCGCCAGCCACACCACGGCCATGGGCTCCTACGACAATGCTTACTGCGCCAAACTCTTCCGCCTGCTGGGGCATTCGGGCATAAGCTTTGTCTCCTGCCCTACCGAAAGCATCCACTTGCAGGGCCGCTTCGACACCTTCCCCAAACGCCGCGGCGTGACCCGGGTCAACGAACTGCTGGAGGCTGGCATGAACGTCTGCTTCGGCCAGGACTCCATCGTCGACCCTTGGTATCCCTTGGGTAACGGCAACATTTTGCGGGTGCTGGAAGCCGGGTTGCATATCTGCCACATGCTTGGCTACCGCAACCTGCAAAGTGCCCTCGACCTGGTCACCGACAACAGCGCCCGGGCGATGGCCCTGGGGGATCGTTATGGCCTGGAACCGGGACGCCCGGCGAACCTGTTGATCCTGTCTGCAGACAGCGACTATGAAGTGATTCGCAGCCAGGGCTTGCCGTTGTATTCGATTCGCGCGGGCAAAGTGTTGATGAAACGCCGGCCGGCGCAGGTGGAGTTTTTGTAGGCTCATACGATTGAATCTATATCGAGGGTTTGTGGCTTTCCCCAGCCATCATCCGACTGTGGCGGGATGCTCGCCACTTGGGTGAGTACGCGATTTTGCGGGTGAGCGAACCAGCGTTTCAGGCTGGATTGCAGGGTTGGGGATGAAGCGTGGCTGCCGTAGACGTCGCGGGCCTGGAGGCGGCGCCAGCGGAGGGTTGCCAGGCGGTCGCGACTACTTTGCAGACGATCAGCTTCGATGCTCAAGGCCTGGATATCTTCATAACCACGCTGATTGGTCGGTCGATAGCGGTCCAGTTCTCGTTTTTTCTCCCGCAGTTGTTGCCGCATGCTGATCAGCGCTTTTTCGATCAGCTCAAATTCACTCGCAGTCACCAGTGTTCCGTCGGCGTCCACGGTTTGCTGCCAGCGGCGTAACGTCGCCCAGGCTGCCGGGATGTAGCTTGCGGTCATAAAGTGCTGCTTGTATTGGACTAGCTGCTTGATCAGGTTGGCCCGGTCCGGCATATCACCGCTGAGTTGAATCGCGCGATTGCATGCAGCTTCTTCGATCGACTCACACCCGGGGTTCCACAATATTGAAGACTGTGTGCCGTCGGGCAAGGCAATCGGCATGAAATGCTGCTGGGAGCCATGATGCTGATAGGCGTTCCCGCCCACCCGCACCAACCCAAGTGCGAACAGCAGGCCAGCAGGTGCAGGATTGCTGAACAGGGTAACAAGCCCGGGAATCCAGAGTTTGGCAGTTGTGTTCATCCAGGGTGCCGGGACGCTGGGTACCGGGTCGTTATGATTGACGATGCGGTGATGCACCAAAGATGAAGCACCGTCAGTGAACTCAGAGTCGGCAGCGCGGGGAGCGCCATAGGTGTAAAGAAGGATGTTGCGGTCGTAACCTGGAATTCGCCTAAGAGACTCTGCCAGCAGCAGTGCTATGGCGCCGCCGAGACTATGGCCACAAATTATGATGCGCTGGCCTATGTAGAACCGGTCGAGGTAATGCAGCGCAAAATCACGCATCGCCCGATACGCGCCATAAAAGCCCTCATGAACCTTACCAGCACCCTCGACAAAAGCGACCTGGTGAGCATTGGCATCCCTCAGCCCATCGGAACGGCTTGCAGTGCCCCGCACTGCGATCAGGATCACATGGTCGTGATGGCTGATAAACGCCTGAGTATCAGTGCCATTCTCCTCGTCATCAAAAAAATGCAGCTTCGCTGGGTGGGCCGGGGACTCTCCTTGCCCCGATCGATTTTGCTCATACAACTCAGGATCAAAAGGCAACACCTCGAATCGTTGCGAGTACGGCACGTCTTCATACACGGGATAAAAGTGTTCCACCTGGTCGGAATCGAACTTCCAGGCCTCCTGATAGCCCGACAGTTGTTCGGAAAAAAAATTGCCCACACTGGGCTCTATGGGAAAGCTGACCTGGCCCATCGGCGGAGTCGATGGTTCCTGCCCAAAATCGCAATAACTCAAGGTAGCCATAAGCGCCAACTGATAAAGGTTCAAGGCACAGAACTGGTCTTCAATCGACAACAACGGGCGTAACGCACGCAGCGGCCTTACCTCCAGCACAGTGTGCAGGTCAGGAAATAAAACCAGCCCTGTCAGCTTGGGCTGAGGGGGGCCAAACCCAAGTTCAGCCAGCATGCGGAGCGCATGCCGCGGTGGTCGATGAGTTCTGGGCGCCAAGGGAGGCAAATGAGCAGTGTGCAAGACCAAGTCACTGACCTCGACTTGATAGAATTTGCCTGTTTCCCGCCCTGCCGGGTTTCGCTCGACGCGCTCCCCGTCTACACGTGAAAACCGCGTCTGTTCGGCTCGTACCTGAAGCTCGGTGATAGGCAGTGGATAACAACCACGCGTTTGCAACGTTGCGTAGTAATCCCCGCTCATTTCATATGGCGCATCGAAGATCAGAACCACAGGCCCTCGATATGGGTTGTCCAACTTTGCGAAACCGTTTCCATCCAAACGACCTGCATATTGTTGACCTGTGCTGTCAAAAACCTTGTACGCAAGACCCCCATAAGCGTTTCCGTCACCTGATTCGTCCACAAGACAAAAACTCAGCCAACATCCACGCACTGCACAAGCCGGCATTTTCCCGCTGAAAAAGGGTTGTTTCCATTCTGTAAGCGCCATCGCTGAATATCCTTATTCAGTAAAAGTTAAAGATAAGTACGCTCCCCATCAGATTTCCCCAAACACGAGCCTCACCGTTTTGCCGTTCAACTCATCACGCTGCACACGACCACCCGTTGCTGTCGTTGGCGGCAGTCCTCTTGCATCCACCAGGTTGCATTGAAATACGTTATCAGTCGCCTGCGTTGGCCCTGCCGGCCTGAGTAACCACTGACAGGCCCCCGGCACCTCCAAGGTACCTTCCCCCGGCATTCGAGACATATGGGGTTCAACCCAATCATGCACACCGATAAACGCAAAATCCCCCCCACTGTCCGACAAGTGCTCAGCCGACTTCGCATAGACATCAAACGTCATGTAACGCAGCACTAACGGACACCCGTTCACCGTCTCCGTCAGAGGCAACTCGAAGCTCGCCCGATTCGCCACCGACTTCTCAAGAGCGTCGAATATCTTGATCTCTGGCAGATCACCTGGACGCCATCGTAAAGTGCAAGTCTCACCTGTTCCGGGGACGTAAGTTGCATCGCCTCTGAGTCTGTAATTCGCCGGCAAATCGACCTCCAAAGTGAAACTATCAGCAGGCTTCATCACACAACCGGAAACACCCAGCACACTGCAAACGAATACCCCTCGCCACACGCCCGACATAAATCCCCTACGCATCCTGCTGCTCCCGCTCCACCCAACGCCACTCCCCAACCACCCGCTGAAAATGATCCTCTGCCACTTCCCCCTGCATCGGTTGCCATCGAACAAGCACGTCCCCAGTGGCCTCCACCAAGCGCCGCACCACCAAAAACTCCAGCTGTTCCGGCCTGTCCCATTGCCAGGCCCGCGCTTGCTCCAGCACCTGCGCCAACCAGACTCTCGGGTCTTGAAACTCAACCAGTGCGCTCAACGCCTCGCTGTACTCGGCCAGCAGGTAACGCAGGATATTGGCTTGCAGAATCACTCCCGCCTGGGGATTCGGCACCTCCAGCCACGGCGCAGGATCGGGTACCGGATACGCCCCCGGAGCCGGGTTATCGACACAACTCCAACGCTCACCCTGCCAGTAACACACGCCGATCAGCGGCCCGAGAAAAACAGGCCAGTCCCGAGCAGGCAGGTGAACCAAGGCCCGCGCCAAGGTGCGGTTATCGTGGAAGCGGTACAGCGCCTGACTGCCCGCCGTTCCCACCACCAACCTGTCGCGCCAGTGCCGGGTAACACCCGATAAATCATCACCAGCCAGGCTGCCCAACCAGCCCCAATTACGCTGGGGGTTTTGCAGCAAACCCACCAATGCGGGCTCGCTGACATGGTCGAGCAACAGGAGCATCGGCCCATCCGCTGCCATTTCCGATGCGACGGTTTCACCATAGAGGCAGCGATACTCAGCGACCGTGCGTGTCGCCAGCAGTACCCCACGCGCATCGCTTTCACCCTGTAGAACCAGGCACAGCCGGCGCCCTGCCTGCTGCTGTTCAGCCATCCACTGGCCAGGCGCGATCGCCATCAAGCCGCCCTCCCCGTGGATTCGCACAGGCCTTCACGGCAGCGCTCGCACACTGGACAGAAGTCCGCATCCAGTCTGCTGGCCAGCTCCATGACTGCGCCTTGGATAACCGAAACCTTCGGCCCATCCGCTGCAAATGCGGACGAAGCAGCCACGTCACCCGGTCCAACTGGGTTGGCTGTGCGAATCACGGCAGGCACACCGCCCAACGTGATCGGCCGACTGCTGAAAATCCCGCCGGCCTGAATCAGCAAATGCTCACCACCGGCCTTGAAGCTCAACTGCGCACCGGCATCGATAACCAGATTGGCCCCCGCCTTCAGATGGACCTGTTGCCCCGCTTCGATCACCAGGGTCTGGCCGACAAGGGTCTGGCTGTTGCCCTGCACGTGCAAGTGATCATCAGCCCCAAGCCGAACCTTGCGGTCGCCGGCGATGCTGCGGTGTTCCTCGCCTCCCAGGGTGGTGGCACTCAAGCCGTGGATGGTTTCCCGACGTTCGCCCACCACCTCCAGCCGACTGTCGTGGCCGACCTGCTGCTCCAGATCGCGTTGGGCGCGCAGGTAGATGAGTTCCTGGCCGCTGCGGTCCTCAAGGTGCAGCTCGTTGGCCCCCGTCCCGCCCGGCGAACTGCGGCTGCGCAGCACACTGCGGGTCTTGTGTTGGGGCAACGGATAGGCAACAGGCTGCAAGGTATTGGGCAGGCAACCATTGATCACTGGCCGGTCTGGATCACCTTCCAGGAACGTCACCAGTACCTCCATGCCCACACGCGGGATCATCACCGCGCCATAGCTGTCACCCGCCCATCCGGACGCCACACGCACCCAGCAGCTGCTCTTGTCGTCGTGCTGGTCCAGGCGGTCCCAATGAAAGCGAATTTTCACCCGGCCGTGAGCGTCGCAATGCACGTCCTCACCCTCGGGCCCGGTGACGGTTGCGGTCTGGCTGCCGCTGATACGCGGTTTGACGTGCTTGAGCGGCGGGCGGTAAGCGGCGCGCCAGGGCGTTGCGGTAAATCGATTGCGATAGCCGTGGAATGCCTCGACATCCACCACCGCCTCCTCCAGCACCTGCGGTTGATAGCCTTCGTGACGCACGCCGGTGATCAGCCACAAGTCATTACAGGTGCGGTCCGGATGGCCGCGCAGTTCCAGGAAATGCCCGCTGCGCAAAGCCGGCTGGTCACTGCGGCCCAGGGCCCGATGGCGGTCGCGTTGATGACGTTCCAGGCCACGCCGGGCCAACTGCGAACCTCGCAGATGCCCCGTGAATCCCGCAGGGTATTGATAGTCTTCAAGTGCCGGGGAAGATCCGGCCTGCTCCTGCAAGCGCAGCGACGGATGTTCGAAGTCGTAGTCACGCCGAACAACCTGAGCACTGCGCGTGGCCAGGCGCACATCGAAACGCTGGATCACCAGCGTTTCGGCAGCCGGGCCTCCGGCCGGGCAGTAGCGTTGCGCCGGCAAACGACGAAACACCGTCTGGTCATCACCCAACACCAGTACATGGGCGTCTGCACTGTGGCGAAAGTGGTAGTGAATGCCCTCTTCCTCGCACAGCCGCTGGATAAAGTGCAGGTCGGTTTCCGCGTATTGCACACAGAACGTACGCGGTGGGTAAACCACCGGCCCCAGTTCGAAGGTATAGGCATCAGCAAGGATGCCGTGCTGCTCAAGCACTGCCGCGATAATTTGCGGCACGCTGCGCTGCTGGAAAATCCGCTGGTCGCAACGATGGGCCAGGTACGCCACGCGCGGCGCAAGGGTGAGGTGGTAGCGGGTCAGCCGCTGCCCCGGGCCTTCCCGGCCAATGCTGTAGATTTGCCCGTGCAGGCCTTCACCGGGCTCGCCAAAATCCAGATAGGCCGGTTGGTGAAGTAACTTCTCCAGATCCAGGCTGGGGTTTTCACTGACCCACTGCACTTCAATGAAAAAAGGCTGGTCAATCGTTTCGCTGCCTTTAAAAGCCAGCACCTGAAATGCCTGGTTCATTCCTGCAACGACCAGTTTGAAACGTGACGAAACAAGCGTATTGAACATCCGTTGTTACCCGCCATTCATTGTCGAGCTGAAATAACTTCACCCGTAAAACGCAGATAAAGCCACTCAATTCGAAGCCGATAAAAAGTGCCTGAACCCCAGGAATACTAGCGATTTCAGGCGAAATTCGGCCGCCTCAAAATAAAAAAGAAGATTCGTACATTGATATTGGAAGGGTCTTTTATAAATACAGAAATGCAGTTAAACAGCCAGTACTGACTAACGAGAATACTCTTACACCACCATTCACCAGAGCTGCTTATTTATAGAGAAACAGCTGACAAAGATGATTAAGCCCGCCACTGCCTTTTTCAAACTTCCTGCAGCCGCGCAGTCCCGAACAGGCTAACGCTCAGCAACTCACCCGGCTCTGCTTGCAACCGTACGGGTGCGGTACCGCCCGGCATCACCACCGCCACCTGACCCGCCGTCACCCATCCTACAGACCAGGCGGCGCATGCCACCGCACTGGCGCTGGTCCCGGAGGACGCCGTGGGCCCCTCACCACGCTCAAACACCCGCGCGATCACGCGATTGCCTGAATCCCGGGCGACCCATTGCAGGTTGACCCCGGAAATACAAGGTTGGCCGGCCCCGGCAGGTGGTGCGAAAGCAATCGCCCTCAGCGGATCGAACCAGGCTGATCGATGCAACTGGGCGTTGTCCGGCAACGCTGACGCGTCCTGTACCAGCGTCACACAATGCGGGTTGCCCACACGCACAAACTGGCTGTGATTCCACTCGGGGTTGAGCGCAGCCAGTGGCGAAACATGGCTCACCTCAGTTCCCTCAAGCGAGACCGCGCCCACACCAACAGCCCCTACCGCCAAAGGCCCGAACTCGGGACGCCCCAGCGCCAGCCAAAAGCCCTGCACCTGTTCGTACTCCGCCGGCTCAACCCGCGTAACCACCGGCGATAGTGCGTCTGTCTTGTCGTGATGCACCCGCAACTCACAGCCTTGCGCCATCAATCCCTGGTCGGTCAACGACTGGGCGAAGATCGTCAGGCCATTGCCACTGCGTTCGGCCAGGGAACCGTCGGTGTTGACGATCAACAGGTCAAAAGGCGGCGCGGCCTGGAACGGCCCCACCAACAAGCCGTCACAGCGATGCGCCTTGGCCTCTGCCGGGCGCGGCAACTCATCCCAACCGCACTCGGCGGCAATCGCCGCCAATGCCCAAACACCTCGGGTGCCAGCGGCCAAGTCGGCACGGTCCGGCACGTCGATACCCTTGCTGCGTAACTGCGCCGGGCTTACCACCCCATAGATATTCCCGCGGGCGTCGTAGAACAGGGTCATTGCGCAGTCCGCATAAAGATTCGTACCACCTCTTCCAGGTGCTTGCGCATCGCCTGTCGCGCACCCTCCACGTCTCGCTGTTCCAGTGCATCGAGGATCTTGCGGTGCTCGTCTTCCGAGCGATGGGGCATGTCGTCCGAGGTGTAATGCGCCTGCAACCGCTGGAACATGCTGCCGTAACGATGCCCCAGCAAGTGCGCAATCATCAACGCATACGCCGGATTGCCCGAGGCCTGGGCGATGCGAATGTGAAACAGGCGATCACCCGGATGGGTATGGGAGCCGTCGCGGTTGTCCTGCACATTACGCTCGAAGGCCTCGCGGATCCCCGCCAGCTCTTCGTCGGTGGCATGTTTGGCGGCCAGGGCGGCGGCTTCCGGCTCAATCAGGCGACGGGCCTGGAGCAGGGAAAACGGTGGAATCTCGGCATTGAAGTCGACGTGCAGGTTGAGTTCCGGATCGAACTCTTTCCATTGATCCCGGGTGGCCTGGGCCATCACCGGTTCCTGGCTGACTGTCGGTTGCACGGGTTCACACACCAGCACGCCGTTGCCCACCCGCACGTCTACCAGGCCGATCACCTCCAGGGCAATCATCGCCTCTCGCACGGAAGCGCGACTCACGCCCAGCAGTTTGGCAAGTTCACGCTCAGCGGGAAGTCGACTGCCCGGCGGAAATTCTCCGCTGTCGATCAACGCCCGCAACTGGTCGGCAATCTGTCGATAAAGACGTTGGTTATCAATCACTTGAAATGGCATCTAGGCTCAGCTCGATTCATGTACAGCACGGTCAAAGCGATCAACCCGCAAAAAAGCCGCTTGTTGACCGGGATGACCCATGCTAAAAATTGGATCAATGGCCTGACCATTGGATCGTTTCCAGTGTGCTGATCATAGCAAACCCACCAGGGTTCGCTATGCCGCAGATGCAGGTGTTTCACGCCCTCAATGGCCTGACCATTGAGCCAATAACAATAATCAAGGGAGTCTGTCATGGACCTCACCGGTAAACGCGTGCTGATCACCGCCGCCGCCCAGGGCATTGGCCGCGCCAGCGTCGAAGCCTATCTGACGGCAGGGGCCGAAGTGATTGCAGCCGACATCAATCAACAGGCGCTCGCCGGCTTGCCGGGTGCGCAAACGGTGGTGCTGGATGTCACCGACGCCAGCGCCATCCAACGCCTTGCCGCCGAGATCGGCCCTCTGGACGTGCTGTTCAACTGCGCAGGCGTGGTGCATGCCGGCAATATCCTCGAATGCCCGGAAAGCGACTGGACGTTTGCCCTGGACCTGAACGTCACCGCCATGTACCGCATGATCCGCGCGTTTCTGCCGGGGATGCTGGCGGCGGGCGGCGGCTCGATCATCAACATGTCGTCGGTGGCCTCCAGCCTCAAGGGCGTGCCCAACCGCTTTGCCTATTGCGCCAGCAAGGCGGCCGTCATCGGCCTGACCAAATCCGTCGCGGCCGACTTTGTTACCCAGCGCATCCGCTGCAACGCTATCTGCCCGGGCACCGTGGAGTCGCCTTCGCTGCAGCAACGCATCGTCGAACAAGCCAGTCGTGAAGGCCGCCAGCAGGATGAGGTATACGCCGCATTCACCGCCCGCCAACCGATGGGACGCCTGGGCACGCCCCAGGAAATTGCCCAGCTGGCGCTGTACCTTGGCTCCGATGCCAGCGCGTTTACCACCGGCACCACCCAGATCATTGACGGCGGCTGGAGCAACTGACCGCCCACTTCCAATAAGAGGATTGCTCATGAAATTGCTGCGCTATGGTGAAAAAGGTCAGGAACGCCCGGCCCTGCTGGACGCTGATGGACGTCTGCGTGACCTGTCCGCCCACATCAGTGATATCGCCGGTGACGCCCTGCTCCCGCAAAACCTCGCTCGCCTGCAAGAACTCGACCCCGCGAGCCTGCCCCTGGTACCGGGCAATCCGCGTTTGGGCGCCTGTGTCGGCCAGGTAGGAAAATTCATCTGCATCGGCCTGAACTACGCCGATCACGCTGCCGAAACCGGCGCCCCCATCCCTGACGAACCGATCATCTTCAACAAGTGGACCAGCGCCATCGTCGGCCCCAACGACAACATCGAAATCCCCCGCCACTCCACCAAGACCGACTGGGAAGTGGAGTTGGGCGTGGTGATCGGCCAGGGTGGCCGCTACATCGAGGAAAGCCAGGCCATGCAGCACGTGGCCGGCTACTGCGTGATCAACGATGTCTCCGAGCGCGAGTTCCAGCTGGAACGCGGCGGCACCTGGGACAAGGGCAAGGGCTGCGACACCTTCGGCCCGCTCGGCCCCTGGCTGGTCAGCCGCGATGAGATCGCCGACCCGCACCAACTGTCGATCTGGCTGGAAGTCGACGGCCACCGCTACCAGAACGGCAACACCCGCACGATGATTTTCCAGATCCCCAAACTGATCAGCTACCTCAGCCAGTTCATGAGCCTGCAACCGGGGGATGTGATTTCCACCGGCACCCCGCCCGGTGTCGGCCTGGGGATCAAGCCCACGCCGGTCTACCTCAAGCCCGGGCAAAAAATCCGCCTGGGTATCGAAGGCCTCGGCGAACAGAACCAGACCACGGTCGACGCCTGACAAGAGACTAGGAGCCGTTCATGACTACCATTACCGCGATTCGCGTCGAAGATATCCGCTTTCCTACGTCCCAGTCCCTGGACGGTTCCGACGCCATGAACCCGGACCCGGACTACTCGGCCGCCTATGTGATTTTGCAGACCGACAATGCGGCCCTTGAAGGCCATGGCCTGACCTTCACCATCGGCCGTGGCAACGAGATTTGCTGCGCGGCGATCCAGGCCATGCAGCCGCTGCTGGTGGGCTTGACCCTGGAATGGATCGCCGAAGACATGGGCCGCTTCTGGCGGCATGTCACCAGTGACAGCCAGTTGCGCTGGATCGGCCCGGACAAGGGCGCAATCCACCTGGCCACCGGCGCGATCGTCAATGCCGCGTGGGACTTGTGGGCCAAGGCCGAAGGAAAACCCCTGTGGCGCCTGGTCGCCGACATGAGCCCGGAACAGCTGGTGCGCTGCATCGATTTCCGCTACATCACCGACTGCATCACCTCCAGCGAAGCCCTGGCCTTGCTGCGCCAACGCGCCGAAGGCAAGGCTGAACGCCTGGCCGACCTGCAAGCCAATGGCTACCCCTGCTACACCACCTCCGCCGGCTGGCTCGGTTACGGCGACGAAAAGCTGCGCAGGCTGTGCCAGGAAGCGGTGGATGCCGGCTTCAACCACGTCAAGCTCAAGGTCGGCCACGACTTGCAGGATGACCTGCGGCGCGTACGCATCGCCCGCGAAGTATTGGGCCCGGACCGCCAATTGATGATTGACGCCAACCAGGTGTGGGAAGTCGACACCGCCATCGATTGGGTGCGCGAATTGGCGTTTGCCAAGCCGTGGTTCATCGAGGAACCCACCAGCCCCGACGATATCGAGGGCCATCGCAAGATTCGCCAGGGGGTGGCGCCGGTCAAGGTCGCCACCGGCGAGATGTGCCAGAACCGGATCATCTTCAAGCAATTGATCATGCGCGAAGCCATCGACGTGGTGCAGATTGACGCCTGCCGCCTGGGCGGGGTCAACGAGGTGCTGGCGGTGATGCTGATGGCGGCCAAATATGGCCTGCCCGTGTGCCCGCATGCCGGCGGTGTCGGGCTTTGCGAGTACGTGCAGCACCTGTCGATGATCGACTACCTGTGCATCGCCGGCACCCACGAAGGCCGGGTGATCGAGTATGTCGACCACTTGCACGAGCATTTCGAAGAACCTTGCGTGGTGCGCGGTGCGGCCTATCTGCCGCCGAAGGCGCCGGGATTTTCGATCCAGATGAAAGCCGCGTCCCGGGAGCAATACCGCCACCGGCCGTGAGCTGAACCGCAATTTGAATGGACGGAGCACAATAACAATGTCGTCCCCATCACCTTTGAGGCTCGATGCGCACCAGCATTTCTGGCGCTACCGGGCCGCTGATTATCCGTGGATCGGTACGGCTGAGGCCGACTTGCGGCGGGACTTTCTCCCACAGGACTTGCGGCCGTTGCTCGACGCTGCCGACCTGGATGGCTGCATTGCCGTGCAAGCCCGCGCCGGTGAGCAGGAAACCGACGCGCTGCTGGAAATGGCGCGGCAGCACCCATGGATACTCGGCGTCGTCGGCTGGGTCGACCTGTGCGACCCACGCCTGGAACAGCACCTGGAACAGTGGCGCGACGCACCGGGACTCAAGGGCTTTCGGCATCAGATTCAGGATGAGCCTTCGCCTGCCAGCTTTATGGCCGACGCCAGGTTCTCCCGTGGCCTGCAGCACCTGCAGCAACAAGGCTACGTCTACGAGGTGCTGATCCGCTGCGCCGACCTCGACGCCGCGACAGCCCTGTGCCAGCGCCACGACCGGCATCATCTGGTGCTGGACCACCTGGGCAAACCGGACATCGCCAACGGCCCCGTCGGTTGGGCCGAACACCTGGCGCCACTGGCCGCCCTGCCCCACGTCAGTTGCAAGCTGTCGGGCCTGCTCACCGAAGCCGGGCCCGAGCAACGCAACGCCCGAGCCCTGCGCCCCTACATCGAACTGGCGCTGGAATTGTTCGGCGCCGAGCGCCTGATGTTCGGCTCGGACTGGCCGGTGTGCCTGCTGGCCGGGGAATACCAGGGCACCTGCCAATTGCTGCAACAGACCCTCGGCCCACTGTCGCCCGATGAACAGCAGGCCATCTGGGGCGGCACGGCCCAGCGGGTCTATCACCTTGAAGGAAACTGCCCATGAATCTGCATTTGCAGGACCGCGTGATCATCGTCACCGGCGGCGGCTCGGGGATTGGCGCCGCCATTTCCCTGGGGTTGATTGCCGAAGGCGCAATCCCGGTAATTTTCGGCCATCAACCGTTGTCGCCGGCCTTCGCGGCCGAGCTTGAGCAGCACGGTCAAAGCCACTTCATCCGTGTCGAGTTGCGCGATGAGGACGCCTGCCGCGCAGCCGTCAACGAAGTGTTGCGACGTTTCGGACGCATCGACGGCCTGGTGAACAACGCCGGGGTCAACGACGGCGTGGGCCTGGATGCGGGCCGTGCAGCCTTCGTCGAATCCCTGGAAAAGAACCTGATTCATTACTACCTGATGACCCACCTGTGCCTCGATGCCCTCAAGGCCAGCCGCGGGGCAATCGTGAATATCAGCTCCAAGACGGCCCTCACCGGCCAGGGCGGTACCAGCGGTTATACCGCCGCAAAAGGTGCGCAGCTGTCACTGACCCGGGAATGGGCCGCCTCCTTGCTGGAGTTCGGCATCCGGGTCAATGCCGTGGTGCCCGCCGAGGTGCTGACGCCGCTGTATCAACGCTGGATCGACGGCTTCGACAACCCCGAGGCCAAGCTCGCCGCCATCGTCGAAAAAATCCCCTTGGGCAAACGGATGACCACTCCCGAGGAAATTGCCGACAGCGTGCTGTTCCTGCTCTCACCCCGCGCCTCCCACACCACCGGACAGTGGCTGGTGGTGGATGGAGGCTACACCCACCTCGACCGGGCGCTGACATGAGCGGCCAACGTTACTGCCTGGCCCTGGACCTGATCGACGATGCGGCATTGATCGCCGAGTACCAGCAGCTGCATCGACGCATCTGGCCTGCCGTGGCAGAGCATCTGCGCAGCCAGCAAATCCTGGAAATGCAGATCTGGCGCCTGGGCACGCGGCTGTTCATGGTCATGGACACCGCGGCCGGGTTCAGCTTCGAAGGGCTGGACCACGCTGCACGCGCCAACCCCGACGTGCAAGCCTGGGAAACCCTGATGTGGCGCTTCCAGGCCCCCACGCCGTGGACTGACCCCGGCGGCAAATGGCAGCCCCTGGAGCAGATTTTCTGCCTCACCGACCAACCCTGATAACCGCTGCATCGCACGCCTTGATCCCATAAAAACAACAGGAGAAGCGTCATGTTAAGCAAAGATACACACCTGCCAGGCACCCGTGCCGTGCCGACCTATCGCTGGGCGCTGATGCTGGTGACCAGTCTGTTTTTCCTCTGGGGCTTGTCCTACGGTTTGCTCGACGTACTGAACAAGCACTTCCAGGAAGTCCTGCACGTCAGCAAGGCCCAGTCCGGGCTGTTGCAAAGCGCCTATTTCGGCGCGTACTTCCTGATTGCCCTGCCGGCCGGGTTGTTGATGGACCGCCACGGCTACAAGGCCGGGATCCTGCTGGGCCTGTGCCTGTATGCGACGGGCGCGCTGCTGTTCATGCCGGCGGCTGCGGCGGCGAGCTTTCCGTTTTTCCTGTTCGCGCTGTTTGTCATCGCCTGCGGCCTGGGCTGCCTGGAGACCGCTGCCAACCCCTATGCCACCGTGCTGGGCGAACCCCAGGGCGCCGAGCGGCGGTTGAACCTGGCGCAATCATTCAATGGCCTTGGCCAGTTCTTCGGCCCGCTGATTGGCGGCGCGATGTTCTTCAGCGCCGGCAGCACACCGGCCTCGGACATGAGTTCGTTGCAGACCACCTACGTGGTGATCGCGGTTCTGGTACTGCTGGTGGCGCTGCTGATCGCCCGCACGCCGCTGCCGGATTTGCGCGCCCAGGAACAGGCACTGCAACCGACGGCCGGCAAAGGTCTGTGGCAGCACCGGGAGTTTGTCGGTGGGGTGATCACGCAGTTTTTCTATGTGGCGGCCCAGGTCGGAGTCGGCGCATTTTTCATCAACTACGTCACCGAGCATTGGGCACAGATGGGCAATCAGCAAGCCGCCTATCTGCTGTCGATCGCAATGCTGGCCTTCATGTTCGGGCGCTTTTTCAGTACCTGGCTGATGGGCCGGGTCAGCGCGCAGAAGCTGCTGCTGATTTATGCGCTGATCAATATCGCGTTGTGCGGCCTGGTGGTGATCGGCCTGGAAGGTATCTCGGTGATCGCGCTGATCGCAGTGTTCTTCTTCATGTCGATCATGTTCCCGACGCTGTTCGCCATGGGCGTGAAGAACCTCGGGCCGCACACCAAGCGCGGCAGTTCGTTCATGATCATGGCGATCGTCGGCGGCGCCCTGATGCCCTACTTGATGGGCAAGGTGGCGGACAACAGCACAGTGGCGCTGGCTTACCTGTTGCCTATGGGGTGTTTCGTGATTGTGGCGGTGTATGCCCGTAGTCGCTTGCGCCATCCGTGAAGTACCGCCCCGGCGTCGTCCCGAACGTACGCCGGAACATCGCAATAAAGGCACTGACGTTTTCATAACCCAGGTCCAGCGCAACCCGGGTCACGGGTGCATGCGCCGCCAGCAACTCCAGGGCGCGCAACAACCGTGCGCGCTGGCGCCACTGGCTGAAGGTGAACCCGGTCTCGGCAATAAACCGCCGGGCCAGGGTGCGCGGCGAGACACCGGCCCACTGCGCCCAGTGTTCCAGCAGGCGGTTGTCGTCGGGACTGTCGGCCAGCGCCTGGGCGATGCGCAACAGGCGCGGGTCCCGGGGCAGCGGCAAGCCGAATGGCTCCTGGGGCAACCCGGCGATTTCATCAAGGATCACCTGGGCGATCCGTGACTGTGGCGGCTCAAGCAGCGCCTGACTCCAGGTTGCCGCGCGCCTGACGGCTTCCAGCAACAAGGCCGACGTGGCGATAACGCACGTCTGTCGGGGCAGCCCTGCGCATGCCTGGGGTTCGACATACACACTCCAGCCATCAAACGGCCCGTGGGAACGCAAGGCGTGGGAACAATCGGGGGCAATCCACACCGCATGGGTGGCCGGTACTACCCAATGCTGGTGCGCCGCCTGCACCGACAACAACCCGCGCTGGGCTCCGAGCAATTGCCCGCGGGCATGCTGATGAAGGGCCGTGGTGCGTGCTACCGGACTGCTGCGCAACGTCGCCACCAGCAACGGACCGCCGGTCGCATTGGCGAGCTGGGCTGAAACGAGTGTCGAAGGCATATGGCAGCTTTACCGTATTGAATGACCTGGATAAGGCAGTGTAGCCATTTGCGCACGCCCAGACTGCGGATTCATTCATTGAGGGCTCCGCCATGCGTGCAGAAGACGTGCTTCCCGACCATCTCGACCAAGGCCAATTCAATGGCGTGACCGTGCGCAAGGGCACGGTGGGCGCATTCCTCGCCAACGCCAGAACCTGGTGCGATCCGGCCACCCCGGACGAGCAGCGCTTGCTGGCCGAACAGGACATCCTGCAAGCCCTCCCCGCCCTGCAGGCCCTGGGCTTGTTTGAAGTATTGCAGGTGCGGGACGCGAAACTGGCGCGGCTGCTGAAGTGAGAGGATCGGCCTGGAAGGTGGTAATCCGTCGCTGGAAGCCCGGGGTTCACCAGTTCTCGCGGGGATTACGCACCTTCCAGGCCACCTCGCACCTCAAGTGGTTACTTGTCCTACGAACTGATAGTGGTTGGAAAGGCCCGTCGCGTTCCATGATCCTGGAAAAAATGTTTGGCCCTGTGTTCAGGCATGCCAAGGGAACCCGGCTCGCTCGATACGGCCTGATGTGCAAGGATGTTGCGCTGCACATCGTTCGTTGAACGCAAAACCAAGGATTTTTCATGACCGCCATCAGCACCCCAGCGCCCGTGGTACCCGGGCGGCTGGAACAAATGTCGACCCGCATCGCGTTTTTCATCGCCGGCTTCGGCATCGCCGCCTGGGCACCACTGGTGCCTTATGCCAAGGCCCGCGCCCAACTCAATGAGGGCACCCTCGGCCTTTTGCTGTTGTGCCTGGGGGTAGGCTCGATGATCGCGATGCCGGTCGCCGGGGCCCTGGCGTCGCGCTACGGTATCCGGCGAGTGGCCACCGGCGGCACCCTCCTGATCTGCCTGGGCCTGCCGATGCTGGCCACCGTCACCTCGATTCCGTTGCTGATGGCCGCGCTGTTTGTGTTTGGTGCCGGCCTGGGCACGGTGGACTCCACGGTCAACCTGCAAGCGGTGATGGTCGAACGGGCCAGCGGCAAGACCATGATGTCGGGCTTCCACGGGCTGTTCAGCCTGGGCGGGATCGTCGGGGCGGCAGGTGTCAGCGGGCTGCTGGGGTTGGGCTGGTCGCCGTTGCAGGCCACCCTCGCCGTGATCGTCGTCATCGTAGTGGCCTTGCTCAAGGCCGGGCCACACCTGCTGCCTTACGGCAGTGAAAGCTCCGGGCCGGCCTTTGCCGTGCCCCACGGCGTGGTGCTGTTTATCGGCTGCCTGTGCTGCATCGTGTTTCTTGCCGAAGGCGCCGTGCTGGACTGGAGCGCGGTGTTCCTGAGCGCCGAGCGCGGCCTTGACGAAGCCTATGCGGGCCTTGGCTACGCAGCCTTTGCCCTGACCATGACCGTCGGGCGCCTTACCGGCGACAGGATAGTTCGCCGCCTGGGCGCAACCCGGGTGATTGTATTCGGTGGCGCGCTCGCCGCCGGCGGCATGCTGTTGGCGACGCTATTCCCTGCGTGGGAAACCGCCCTGCTGGGGTATGCGTTGGTCGGTGCCGGGTGTTCGAACATCGTACCGGTGCTGTACACCGCCGTCGGCAAGCAGACCGTCATGCCGGAACACATTGCGGTGCCCGCCATCACCACCCTGGGCTACACCGGCATTCTCGCCGGCCCTGCGGTGATCGGCTTCATCGCCCATGGCAGCAGCTTGAGCACTGCCTTTGTGCTGATTGCCGTACTGCTGATCGGTGTGGCGATCAGCGGGAAAATACTGCGGGTCTGACCACCCAGCCCCATCACGCCTCGTGTATTGAGGCGTCAACCCGGGGTCATTTGGCTTTCTGGAGCTCCAGCCAGCGATCAAGGGTTTTGTTGCTGAGCCAGCCCGCCTGGTGATGGCTGCCGAAAATTCGCCGACCGCTGTCGGCGGTGTTTTCCAGCGACCGCAACAAGCCCGGCCGGTCCACAAGGTTTTTCGCCATATACACCTGCTGTTCGTCGTATTTCTTCTTCGGTAGCCCCGTGGCCGGGTCCAGTACAACTTGGCCATGGCTGTCGAGCTCATCCGGGTCTTTGCTCATCATCGCCAGCACCTCGATATTGACGTAGCAGATCTGCTCGAAAAACCCCATGCGGTCCCGCGACCGGTCCCGTAACTCGGTGAACATTTCCTTGAACAGGCGGACGAGATCGGCATTGTTTTTTGTGTGGAAAGGGTCCGGGCTGAAGGCACTGGGATCGCTGTTGCCGAACACTACGTTCTCGGCCTGTGCCAGGCTTTCGCGGGTGATGTAGCCGTCCTGGCCGAGGATCGCATCGATCAGGCGCGGGCGCTGGATGATCGCCTTGGCAAGCAGGATAGCGCTGTCGGCCTCTCGGCTGGCACCGAGCTTTTTACTGGCGATTCGTTGCAGTGAAGACAGCTTCAGTCCGTCAGTTCTCATGGAGTTTTTTCAGCATGGCAAATTGGGCGTTCGCCGCGCTCACCAAATCGCTGTCCGGCAAACGAATGTAGGGATTGGGCCCGCGGAGGCGGCTGGCCACTTCGTTCTGAAGCCCCAGGTGTTGCAGCAGACTCCTGCAGTGACTCTCCCCCCGCAAAGGAGGCCGATAGCCTGATGAGCGGACAGGCGCCCCGCCGGATTGATGGCTGTGCTTTCGCGCAGCCTCACCGGGTTCACTTGAAGCGGCGTGAATTGCCCGTGTACCGCCGTCCAGTGCCGGGGCAATACAGGGTGTAGCACCGAGGTGCTGGCAGACCGACCCGCCGTTGATTGTCATGATTCATCTCCACCATTTTCCGGTTCCACATTGACCTGGTCATCATCCCGGCAATCGCCGTATCGCTCAGGTGAAAACAGGCCAAAGGTGTGTGGTGTGCCGGTGGCAATGGTTCCGAGATAGAGCAGCGTTCCAATGACAACATGTAAAAACCGAAGAATCAGTCGGCTTTTCGAGACCCTGGCGAGGTCGGTTTTGTCTCCTGCCAAAGGTCTTTGATCGCTGCGACCATAGCGCCCATCACCGCGCGCAACGGGCGTAACCCAGGCGCGTGGGAGGCAGGCAACTGCCCGTGCGGCAACATGCCTTTGATGAAGTCGTCAGCCGCCGGCGCCTGGAAAGTGTGCTGCCCGGTGAAGTTCTTCACTCGCCGGGCTTCGGTGCCCTCTTCGCACCGTTTGCCCGGTGCGGCAACGGGGGGCGGTTGCAGGGTATCGCTGCCCGTCGGCGCAAGACAGGCTGGCTGATAGCCAGGATTGTGCGATCCACACGAAGGTGTAGCCATGTCTGAGCCCTGGCTGAGAGTTTGAAAGCAGCGGATTGATCAAGGCAGGTCATCACGCCGCGAGAGGGTCGCGGCGTGATCGAGCTAAAACAGGTTCAGAGAGAGGTGGCGCAGGGCGGCTCTGCCGATCTTGCCGTCATACCGGTCAAGAGAATCCATCAGCGTTAACAGGCTTGAGCGCTGAGTGACTTCCTTGGCCAACTCGATGAGCCGCTGTTGCTTTGGGTCGCTCGACGACGATGCGGCCAATTTTTTCAAATCTTTGATACTGATGGAGCGGCTCCAGATACCCTTCAGGGCGTCGAAGTCCTTCAACATCTGTTCGGCGAGCTGTTTGTCGGTCTTGTACTTCAAGGCGTTGCCGGAGTCGAGCACGGCGTTGAGGTCCCGCCGGGAGATTCGACCATCCAGATCACCGGTCCTGCCGGCTCGGTCAAAGGCTTGTATTACGTCTGGGTGTCGCAGCAGTTCCCGGGCCAACAGAATGTTCTCATTACGGTCCTGGTCGTTGGTCAACCGTCTGCCCGCCATCTCCTCCAGGCTTTGTTTTGTGATGAAGGGCTGGCCCGGCACCGTGAACGCATCAAATTTGTTCTTGAGGAGGTTCCCCAGTTGATCGGGGGTTTGCCTCGAAAAGTGTGGGTCCGGGCGACCGTATCCCGGGTCAGGCTTGCAGGGGGTCGGACGGCAGTGTCCGGGAAGAGGCCTGAGTGGAATGGAAGGGTCAGGACGACCATAACCGGGGTGAGGCCGGAACGGATTGAACAGCTTGTGCAGAAAGTCCTGAAGCTGTCCGATCAGCCCGCCCAGGAACGAGTTTGCATAGGACGCCCGGAATGAGTTGTTGGCGGCACCATGGGGATCCGTCGTGCTCTGCGTCGTCGTCCAATTCGAATATCCCGGGCCGATCCCATTCTGTGGCAAGTTGAAGCTGATGTGGATCGACCCCTGCCCGGAGCGTGAGCGTGACTGCGTCGATGTGGCGGCATCAGTATGCGGCTGCGCGGCGTTATCAGAGGGGTTGGCAACAGTTGAGTTAGTTAAGGTTACCGACATAGGCATCTCCAGTTCGGCGTATTGACACGATTCACTCCCGGCTCAAAGACACCTCGGCGATACAAGGTATCCCATGGAAAGTGGGCACCTCCTTGTGTGGTAGACCTGTCGGATTCAGTTCCTGCGGACGCAGAAAATCGTTAGAAAAAGAGTAGGAAGAAGGGCTATGGCGAGGGGGCTTGCGCCCCCTCGTCACTGTCGATACCTGGGATCAGGCACGCATCAGAAGCCGACGCTGGCCTGCACGAAGAACGTGCGCGGTTCACCCAGGTAGATCCCGGAGTTGTTGTCGCTGGAGCGGGTGTAGTGTTCCTGGTTGAACACGTTTTTTACCCCGACGCCCAGCTTCAGGTTCGACAGTTGCGCACCGAAGTCATAACCGCTGCGCACGTTGACCGAGACGTAGCCGGGAATATCCCCGTACTGGCCATCAGCAGTCGGCTGGGTGATGTAGGTGGTACCGGTGCCCGGCGCACGCTGGCCGGACTGGGCATAGACGTCCAGGTTGTGGGTCCAGTGGTTGATGTCGTAACGCAGCCCCAGGGTGGCCACTTCACGGGAGTACAGCGGCAAGTCGCGGCCCTTGAAGGCAACGTCGCCTTCGGAGGTAGCCCTGGTGTAGGTGAAGCCGGCGTTGGCGGTCAGGCCGTCCAGGCGCGGGTCGAGGTTCGACAGGTCGTAATGGGCCGACGCTTCGATGCCCTCGTGCTTGGTAGCGCCGAGGTTGGTCCAGCCCACATCGTTGCTGACGTATTGCAACTCGTCCGAGAAGTCGATGTAGAACAACGTCACTTCGCCGCCCCAGACGTTGTCGTTGTAGCGGGTACCAATTTCGTAGGTCTTGGCTTTTTCCGGGTTCAGGCCGTTCGCGGTCTGGTCGCCGTTACCGCCCTGGCCCAGCTGGAAGTATTGCAGGCTGCCGAAGGAGGTTTCGTAGTTGGCAAACAGCTTCCAGGCATCGGAGACGTGGTACATCACGCTCAAGGCCGGCAGCGGTTCGTTGTTGTGGATCTCGCGACGTTTCTCCTGAACCGTGGCGCCATTGAGGCCTACCACCGGACGGTCGTGCCATTCGGTGCGGATCTGCTCAAAGCGAATGCCCGGGGTGACGGTCCATTTGCCGATATCAATCTTGTTGTCGATATAGAACGAGTTGGCCTCGGTGCCACCGGTACGGTCCTGGTACACGTGGCCGTCACTCTGGCCCACGGGCGTCGGCACGTTGTTGACCAGCGCCAGGCTGGTGGCCTGCTCGTGCATGCCTTCCTTGAGGTAGCGATAACCGACGCTGACTTCCTGGGTGCTCGGCCCCAGGTCAAATACATGGGACACACGCGGCTCGATGCCGAAGGTGTAGTAGGTGCGCGGGTAGGAACCCAGGGTCTTCAGGTCGCGGTTGGCGATGTTGCTGCCGCGGAAACTGTCGGAGTAGTAGGTCAGCACTTCAGCCTGGGTGCGGTCGTCGATCTGCCGGATGTACTTGAAGGACATATCCTTGCGCCGGCCATTGAAGTTGTCCCAGTCACGTACCGATTGATACGGGTTGGCGTCGTACTGCTTCTGGGTCAGGCCGCCGGGCATGTCGGCGCTGGCGTCGTAGTAGTGGAAATTCAGCGAGAAATCGTCTTGATCGGTCGGCGCCCAGTGGGTCTTGAAGATCACGTCGTCGATGTCGTTGGAGTTGTTGCGGTCGCGGTAACCATCGCCCTTGGTCCCGGAATACAGCAACGCAGCACCGATACCGTTGTCGGCGGTGCCGCCGATGAAGGCGTTTTCAATGTGTTTCCAGCCGCCGTGGGCCGCGGTTTCCAGGGTGGTGCCGACTTCGCCGGAGAATTTTTCCGGGATGGCCCGGGTGACGAAGTTGATCACGCCGCCGACGTTCTGTGGTCCATAACGTACGGAGCCTGCGCCACGCACCACGTCGATGCTGTCGAGGTTGCCGGAGGAAATCGGCGCCATCGACAACTGCGGCTGGCCGTAGGGTGCAAACGCCGCCGGTACGCCGTCGATCAATACCGTGGAGCGTGGCGACAGACGCGAGGTCAGGCCGCGTACCCCGACGTTGAGGGAAATATCACTGCCACCGGTGCCGTTGGCCTCCTGTACCTGCACCCCGGGAATGCGCCGCAGCACGTCACCGACGTTCATCGCGCCCTGCTCCACCATGGCTTCACGGCGCACCACGGTGCGCGCGCCCGGGTGGTTCTGCACCACTTGGGCATTCGCGTCGCCGAGCCAGTCGCCAACCACCTTGATGTCGGTGGCACCCAACTCCAGCGGCGAACCGGCTTCGCCGGTGCCCTTGCCCAGCGGGCGCAGGGTCACGGAGCCCGCATCGATCTGGTAATCCAGGCCGCTGCCCTGCAGCAACTGGCGCAGCGCTTGTTCGGGCGACAGGTTGCCGTCGACGGCCGGGGCTTGTTTGCCGGCCACCATGTCGGGGCTGAAGAACACTTGCAGCGACGTCTGCTGACCCAATTGGCTCAAGGCCGAACCCAGGGACTGGGCCTGGATATGAATGCCATCGTCAGCATAGGCCGCCGGCAGTGCGGCGCTGACGGCCAGCGCCAGGGCGAGGGGTGCCCAGCGCGATGATTTATTGTTTTTCATGGCGAGTTTTTTCACGTCGAACGTAGTCCTGTGATCGCAAGAGAGTGCGGCTGTTAATGCAAACCAGTTGCAGTTGCACAAGAAGACGAAGAACTCGAAAAAAACCTGAATCTATCGCGAAATTATTTCCTGGCTACCGTCCGGCAAGGTGCGCAAGGCCACCGGAAGAATGTGCGGCAAGGCCTTGAGCAAAGCGTCGGTGTCGGTGGATTTGAACACGCTGGTCAAGCGCAGGTTGCTCACCGCGGGCGCGCTGACCCGCAAAGGTTGCTCGCGGTAACGTGAGACCTCCCGAGCCACTTCGCCGAGAGTGGCGTTGTTGAACACCAGCTTGCCGGTGCGCCAGGCCGTGAGCTCTTCAGGGTTGACGGCGTAGGCAGCCGCCACCTGGCCCCGGGTATCCACATGGGTGCCCCGACCAGCCGTGAGCATCACGATGTCATCGGATGAGCGCCCTTGCACTTTGACCGTACCGGCCTCGACCACCACGCGGGTCTGGTCGTCATCGCGGCGCACGTCGAAACGCGTACCGGTGACCGTCACCTGCCCTGCCCCGGCGTCCACCACGAAGGGCCGGCTGGTGTCGTGCTCGACGCTGAACATGGCCTCGCCCTGCTTGAGCTCGATGCCGCGCTGGCCTTTTACATAGTGCACGGCCACCACGCTGCGGCTGTTCAAGTCCATCAACGAGCCGTCGGGCAACGCCACCTGCCGGCGCTCCCCCAGTGCGGTGCGGAACTCGGCGTTGTACGTCGCCGGATGATCCAGGCCACTGAACAACCCCAGGCCCAGGGCCACCGCCAGCACACTTGCAGCCACTGCATAACGCAGCACGGGCCGGCGCTTCGCACGCGGCTGCGGGGCATCGCACAACGCCTGCAAGCGCGCCTTGGGCACCAGGTCGGTGGCACTCCACAAACCTTGCAGCACATCAAATTCGTACTGGTGCTCGGCATGCTCTGCACGCCAGGCATCAAAACGCTCGCGTTCTTCTGCGCTCAATGGGCTGTCCTGCACACGCACAAACCATTGCGCCGCCTCGTCGCGGGCCGTCGCACTGCCGCAGGCACACTCACGGGTATCCATCATGGAAGATCCTGTTTCAAAGCGGGCATTGGTCATGGTGCCATCGCATCCAGGCGGTCACGTAGATGCCGCAGGGTGCGGATCATATACTTTTCCACCATGTTTTTAGACAGGCCCAGGCGTTCGGCGATTTCCTGCTGGGTCAGGCCCTCGATTTTCTGCCAGATGAAAATCTTGCGGCAATTGAGCGGCAGCTCGGCCAGGGCTCGCTCGATGGAATCCGCCAGCTGGATCGCGTGCATGAAATGCTCCGGGTCGCCACTGTGGGGCGAACTCTGATCAAAGGCTTCCAGGGCCATCGCCTCCCGCCGGTCCTCGCGGCGATAGGCGTCAACGGCGATATTGCGCGCCGTTTGATGCAGATAGGCGCGAGGTTGCTCAACCTTGGTGGCGTTGGACTCAAGCACCCGCACAAAAGTGTCGTGGGCCAGGTCTTCGGCCTGCTGACGGTTTCTCAGGCGGCGCGTCCAGGTCCCGATCAACTCTTCGTAGTGCTCGAAAAAGCCTGTTCTGCGGGGCGGCTGAGGAGTCATCAAGGAAGCACTGGGGAGGCGGGGTGTGAATAGTAATGCTTCCTATTAAGCAGGGCAATTGCTTGCCGTCGTCCTCTTTCCTTGACCCTTGTACAACCCGCCCAATCCCGGCAGCATTCGCCCGTGACTTTCACGGACGAGCACCTTATGACCCTGCCCTTTTTCGCCCCCGTACTTCTCACCACCGAACGCCTGGGCCTGCGCCCTCCCCATCAGGATGACTGGCGCGCGCTGTTTGCCATTTGGTCCGACCCCGAGGCCATGCGCTACTTTTCCTTTCCCACCATGACCCGCGCCGAGCAAGCCGTTGAACGCTTCGGCCAACTGATGGAGGCATCGATTGCCGGTGAAGACCTGGTGTGCATGGTGGAGTTGCTGGCCACCGGCGAGGTGATCGGCAGTTGCGACCTGTTCAATGTCGACGAGCAATGCCGCCGCGCTGAAATCGGCTTTACCCTGGGCCGCCAGCATTGGGGCAAGGGCTACATGAGCGAAGCCGCCCGCGCCGTGATCGACCATGGGTTCAACACCGCCGGGCTGCGCCGCCTTGAAGCCGACATTGACCCACGCAACCTGGGCTCCGCAAAGCTGCTTGAGCGCCTGGGTTTCGTCCGCGAAGGCTTGCTGCGCGAGCGCTGGGTGGTCGGCGACGAGATCTCGGACAGCGCGCTGTATGGCCTGCTCAAGCGTGACCGTCCTGCCTGACCCACAACGGACGCCCCTTCTTCAGGCCGACGATCAGGGCCAAGAGGATCAAGCCCATGGCCTGCCACTGCGAAACCCCGGGGCGCTCACCCAGGATCAGCATTGAACTGACGATGCCGAACACCGGGATCAGCAGTGACAGGGGCGCCACCCGGGAAACCGGGTACTCGCGCAACAGCAAGTTCCAGCCCCAGTAACAAAAGTGCGTCGCGCCATACACCTGGAACGCCAGCGAGAACAACGCCACGCCGTTCAGTTGAGCAGGCAAAGCGATAAAGGCTTGCGAGCCATCCAGCAGCCACGTCAACAGCACCAGCGGCAACGGCGCAAACAGGCTGGCCCAGACCACGAACCCAAAGATCTCCCGCACCCGGGAAACCTTGATGATGATATTGCCGATGCTCCAGGCCAGGGCACTGAACAGCACCAGGGCAAACCCCAGCAGCGTGGCCGTCCCCACCACGCCCAGCAGCATGCCTGCCAACCCCATGGCCGCCAGCAGCACACTGATCAATTGCGCCAGGGAAAGGCTTTCCCGAAACAGCAGCACGCCCCAGCCCAGGGTGAAGAATGCGCTGAACTGGATCAGCAGCGAGGCACTGCCAGGGGGTACGCCCATGGCGATCCCGAGGTTGATCAAGGCCCACATCGCCACCCCGAATATCAAGCCATAGGCCGCCAGCCACTTCACCGCGACCTGGGGCCGGCGCACCAGAAACACCCAGGGCAACGCCGCCAGGGTGAACCGCAGGGCCGTCAGCAACAGCGGGTTGATCTCGGCCAGGCCGAGTTTGGTAATGGGGAAATTGAGTCCCCACACAGCCGTCACCAGGACGGCCAGTAACAGGTGTTTTTGCTTCATCGTGACGGGTCCATTGACTCGGTGGCACGACAGGAGGCCGTGCATCCGATAGATTTTTTCGTAAACCGCGATGGCCCGCCTGCGATTGTGGGTCAATAAAGGCTAGAATCAGGCCATGCCCGATATTCATCCCTACGAAAACACCCCGCGCGACGTGGTCGTGACCGCCATCGACTATGCCGACGGCGAGCTGTTCCCCGCCCACGCGCACCCGCGAGGCCAGTTGGCCTATACCAGCCAGGGTGTCATTACCGTCTACAGCGCCACCGGTAACTGGGTGGTGCCGCCTCGCCGCGCGATCTGGGTGCCGCCGCATGTGTCCCACGCCATGCTGATGCGCGGGCCGGTGACGATGCTCAACACCTACATTCGCCCGCAGGCGGCGCGGCGGCTGGAGTTGCCGCAACAGTGCCAGGTGCTGGATGTGTCGCCGCTGCTTGGGCAGTTGCTGGAGAAGGCCGTCGAGGTACCTGCGCGTTACGCGATGGGTGGCCGCGACAGCTATTTGATGGGCTTGCTGCTGCACGAGATCGCCCGGATGCCGGTGCTGCCGCTGTGTGCGCCGTTGCCGGCCGAGCCTCGATTGGCGAAGGCCTGCGAAGAGTTTCTGGCTGGGCCTTCGTTGGAGGTCAGCATTGATGCCATGGCCTTCGGCGCGGGGATGAGCCGCCGGACGTTTACCCGGCAGTTTCGTCAAGCCACGGGTATCAGTTACCTGCAGTGGCGCCAGCAAGCCTGCCTGCTGGCGGGGATTGTGCGGCTGGGCAATGGGGAACCGGTGACCAGGGTGGCGCTGGATTTGGGGTATAGCAGCCCGAGTGCGTTTGCGACGGTGTTCAAGCGTGTGTTGGGTGAGGTGCCGAGTCGTTATTTCAGCAACGAGTTGCGACGCTGATTGAGACCGGTGGGGGGATTTGTGGATGGATTGGTCCGGGGTATTTACCCGTTGCTGCGGTAACGGCGTCAATGACTTTACCGACGCGGTACTACGGGAAAAAATCCGCTTCAGGTAATCTGTCTGTCACCTTGATTGACAGATCAGACGGTTTTGGAGCGCCTCATGCAACGCATTGGTTTCATCACCTTTTCCGGTTTCGGCGTCATGAGTTTCTCTGCACTGTCAGTTTTCGAGAGTGCCAATAATGCATTGGGTAAAACCCATTACGACGTACGTCTGATCTCGGAGCACGGCGGGCCGGTACGCAGTTCACTCGGCGTGGTGGTGCAGACTGAAGCCTTCGGCAAGACTGCATTCGACACGGTGATCATCGGTGGCGGCAATGACCGCGAATTCACGCCCGGCTTGCTGGATTACCTGCGTCAGGCTGCCAGAAATAGCCGACGCCTGGCCGCCACCTGCTCCGGAACCTTCTTCCTGGCCCAAGCAGGCTTGCTTGACGGTATGCGAGCGACCACCCACTGGTTTTTCGCGGCAGAATTCCGCAAACGCTACCCCAAGGTGCGGCTGGAAGAGGAGCGTTTGTTTATCGTCGACGGTTCGCTATGGACAAGCGCCGGCATGACCGCTGGCATCGACCAAGCCCTGGCGATGGTCGAAGCCGATCTTGGCGCGACGGTAGCGCGGGCGGTATCGAAAACCTTCATCCTGCAAAACCGCCGTGCCGGGGGGCAGCCACAGTCCTCGGCACTGCTGGACATGGAACAGAAGACCGACCGTATCCAGACTGCCATAGCCTATGCGCGCAATAACCTGCATCGCAGCCTGAGCCTCGACGAACTGGCCGAAGCAGCCCATTTAAGCCTGCGCCAATTCAGCAGGGCGTTTCGAGCACAGACCGGCGTATCCCCAGCCAAAGCCATTGAAAAGCTGCGGATCGAAACAGCCTTGGTGCTGATCCAGGACGGCCGTCATCCTATCGAAGGCATTGCCCGCCAGACCGGCTTTGGCGACAGCGAACGCATGCGAAGGGCATTTATCCGCGAATTCGGCAAACCGCCGCAGGTGATGCGGCGCACGGCAAGAAGCCGGTCGGAAACGGCGGCATCGGGAATGTCCAGAAACGAGGGTTAAATGGCCTTTGCTTCGCCCTGCCCGAGCCTAGGCTAAACCTCAGGTCACTCAACCCGATTCCCGAGGAACTCCATGAAACCTTATGCCCTGGCCTTCGGCGCCTTGCTCAGCCTGCTTAGCGCCACCACAAGCTTCGCCGCAGCCAAAGAGGATGACGCTCGCGCCTTCTTCACCCGGTTTGTCGCCGCTCAAAACGCCCACGACCTCACCCAGATCAAGGCAATGCTCTGGGACTCGCCAAAAATGCTCTGGTACGCCCGAGGTGGCGAAAACTGGGGGCCGGATGCGGTGGTCAGCAAGCTCAAGGTGTACTACCAGGGCGCCTGGCAACTTAAGCCCGACATGAGCCACTTCAGCGTGGTGCTGGTGGCCGATAACGTTGCGCAACTGATGGTGCCGATCACCTTCACCCGTAGCCACGCCGGTGAAACACCTACCGACAGCACCTTCCTGATCAGCCAGACGCTGGTCATGGGCAAGGATGGCTGGCGTGTAGCGAGCATCATGCCGATCGCCGATACCAACTTCAAATAAGCCGATGTCCGAAAACGAGACCTTGGCGCAAACGCTTACGCGTCTTAGCGTTGCGTCATCAATCTGATAGTCCTGGATGGCCGGTACCTATATGACGAATAGGTACCCGCGCCACCCCACACACTCACACCAACCGCTTGATCTGCTTATGCCGCCAAACCAACCGGTAATACGCCGTCTGCAACCCCAACATCGCCAGATACGTCACCGGAAACGCCATCCACACCCCTTCCAGCCCAAACCGCGCATTCAGCAGATACGCCACCGGCAACTCCACCCCCAACACGCAAACGATCGAGATCCCCACCGGCACCAGCACCACCCCGCTGGCCCGCATGATCCCGCCCACCACGGCCTGAAAACCGAACACCAGGATGCTCCAGAGCATGATATGCAGCAGGTGCTCAGCCTTGACCCGCGCATCCACGTCGGTAATGAACAACCCCAACAGCCAGTGCGACAACACATACCCCAGCACTATCAACCCACCCGTCAGGCACAGGTTGATCAAAATCCCCGTACGCAGGATCGGCCCAATCCGCTCCAGGCGCCCCGCCCCGATCGCCTGCGCCCCCAGAATCGACGCCGTGATCGCAATCGACAATGCCGGAAACTGCACATAGTTGACGATCTGCGTCACCGCCCCATACGCCGCCGTCGCCTGGGAACCATGGCTGTTGACCAGCGCCAGAATCACCAGCTCCGACAACGACAGCACCACCATCTGCAACCCGGTGGGCAACCCGATACGCAGGACCTTGCCCAGGATCACCCGATCCAGCCGCAGCGCCGCCATCAACTGGCGATCCGGCGCCATCACGTGGTTTTTATGGCGCAGGCGCAGCACCAGGAACGTCATCGCCAGGGCATTCCCCACCAACCCCGCCACCACCGCGCTCTGGATACCCATCGGCGGCAGGCCCAGCCAACCCTTGATCAGCGCAGGGGTCAGCACCAGGCCCACGGTGGTCGACACCATCAGCGCCAATAAGGGCGACACCGTGTCACTCACGCCCCGCAGCAGTTGGGTGAACAGGATGAACACCAGCAACAGCGGCATGATCAGCATCATCATCTGCGCATAACCCACCGCGTCATCCAGCACATCCACCGGTGTGCCCAGGGCCTGCATTGCCGGGCGCGCAAACACGCTGCCCAGCACCGCCGCGATCACCCCGATCAGGGCGCCGAGGGTCAGGGTGGCGCCAGTGATCGACTTGACCATCGAGGTTTCCTGCGCGCCCCACGCCTGGCCGATCAGCACCGAAGCACCCGCCCCCAGGCCGATCACCAGGGCGATAAAGAAAAACACGATGGGGAACATCCCCGACACCGCCGCCAACGCCTGGGTGCCGAGCATCTGCCCGACATAGATCCCGTTCAGCGTGCCGGAAAAGCTCTGGAGGAAATTGGACAGCACCATGGGTGCCAGAAAGATCAGGTAGATCTGCCACAACGGTCGTTGCTGGGTGACTTCCATGAAGGTTCGGATCTCAATGCAATTAGGCAGGGAAAGCGTTGCGTGACAACCAGGCCAGGTACAACTTCACATCCACCGGCCAGTGCGCAATCCTGTTGGAAAATTCCGCGCCGTCCTGGGCAAACAACGCCCGCGAGGCTTCTTCAAAACCTGGCAGGTCGCCGCCGATGGCGCTCATGAAACGATAGCTGGATTCCTTCGCCTGGCGTCGCTCATCGTGCTCGGCATGGGCGTTGCGCGCTTCGTCCACCAACCGGCGCAAGGCCGCCGAGGCGCCGCCGCGTTGTTGTCCCAGCCACTCCCAGTGCCTCGGCAGCAAGGTCACTTCACGGGCGACCACCCCCAGCTTCGGACGGCCTACAGCAGGTGACGCCGGCACGTCGGCCTCCGTCACCGCGACGGTCGGTTGCTGCGGTGCGTAACCGGCGGGCCAGGGATAGTCGACTTGAACACCGCTGGCGTCATCAAACACCAGCAAGCTGCCCGTCGCCAGGTCGAGGCTTTTCAGGTTTTTGGCGACGTCGGCATAAGAGCCGGCAGCCACGCGTTGGTGGCCAAGGAAGGCGGTGCACTGTGATGCGCTCATGACTTTTACCCGGATTATTTTGTTTTACCCGGGTTATATTAGTCTGAAATTTATTGGATGCAAGCCGCTTGTTGCGAAACCACCAAACGATCACTGTCGACAGTCGCGCCCATGGGGCCCACACCCGGGTCGCGCAATACGCATTCGGCAATCGCCGGCTCCAGCTCCACCCGCAATCGGCGGCCCAAGGCGCGGGCGCCGAACCGTACGTCATGATCGCGGCACAGCCAGGCACGTGCCGATTCATCCAGCACCAATGATCGGTGCTGCGCCGCCAGGCGTTGATTGAGTTTGCCGAGTTCCACCTTGAGCAGTGCCTCAAGCCACTGATGGTCGATGGGCTCGAACATCAGGATACGGTCGATGCGATTGAGAAATTCCGGCTCGAAGTGGCGGTGCAAGGCGTCCTCCAACACCCCCGCTTCACCGCGCCCCCACCAGCGCAACGGAGCAAAGCGTTGCCGGTGCCGACGCGCCTGCTGGGCGCCGATATTGCTGGTCATGAAGATCAGGCTGTTGCGAAAGTCCAGCGTCCGAGCGCCGCCCGCCAGCGTCAGCTGGCCGTTTTCAAGGATGCCCAGCAGGCTGCGCACCACTTCCTGGCTGGCTTTTTCCAACTCGTCGAACAGCACGATACCAGGGCGGCTGTAGCTACCCTGGATCAGTTCGCTGTTGAACAGGCTGATGCCCTCCTTGCTGCCGACATAACCCGGCGGTGCACCGGTGAGTGCGGCGGCATAATGCTCCTGGGCCAGGGTGTGCATGTCGATACGGCAGAACCCGTCGGCACGCCCGTGCAACGCCTGCGCCAGCAGCCGGACGATTTCCGTCTTGCCGACCCCGGTAGGCCCCATGAACAGGTTGACGCTCAACGGCCGCTCACGCTCACCAATATCGGCCTTGACCACCTTGAGCAACCCTTCCATTTGGGCCAGGGCTGCGTCCTGGCCAACGATACGGCTGCGCAGCAAGGCCATGACCTGGGCCGGTTCAAAAGTAAACCGCATGCCTCAACCCGCCGTTTTTTCTTTACCGCCATGGGGCAACTGCCCCACCGGGCATTCGGCGACACCGACGGTGCTGCGAGTGAAGGCCTCGACATTCTCTTGGGCCTTTTGCGCGTCCAGCACCCAGGTGCGATAGAACTCGAATGGGCAATCCGCCACGCCCTTGTCCCCATCGCCCGAGGCATGCATGCCGGTGTAGCCACGGTGCAGCAACTTGAACAGATGGTTCTGCGACTGGTCGTTGGCCCGCGCATCGCGGATCTGCGACACCGACAGCTGGGCGTACTGAATGCCCATCTCTTCCTCGCCGCACTCGCCCAGGGTACGGCCATCGAAGCCGATGATCGCCGAGTGCCCGAAGTACGAATACACCCCGTCGAACCCCGCCGCATTCGCCACCGCCACGTAGCAGTTATTGGCCCAGGCCATGCTCTTGGACATCTGCACCTGCTGCTCCTTGGCCGGGTACATATAGCCCTGGCAGCGCACGATCAGCTCGGCGCCTTTCATCGCACAGTCACGCCAGATCTCCGGGTAGTTGCCGTCGTCGCAGATGATCAGGCTGACCTTCATGCCCTTGGGCCCGTCGCACACGTAGGTGCGATCGCCCGGGTACCAGCCCTCGATCGGGCACCACGGAATGCATTTGCGGTAACGCTGGACGATCTCGCCGAGGTTATTGATCAGCACCAGCGTGTTGTACGGCGCCTTGTGCGGGTGCTCCTCGTGGCGTTCACCGGTCAGGGAAAACACGCCCCAGGTATTGGCCTGGCGGCAGGCCGCGGAGAAAATCGCCGTCTCCTCGCCGGGAATACTCGCGGCGGTCGCCATCATCTCGTCGTGGTCGTACATGATCCCCATGGTGCTGTATTCGGGGAACACCACCAGGTCCATGCCGGGTAAACCCTGCTTCATGCCGACAATAATCTCGGCAATCTTCTTCGCGTTATCGATGACCTCGGCCTTGCTGTGCAGGCGCGGCATCTTGTAGTTCACGACAGCAACGCCGACCGTGTCCGGGCTGCTGGAAATGTCGCCATGGCGCATTGCAAATCTCCTCGGTCAATGACTGATCATCCAGGGCCGTGGCCCGGTCCTGGTCTTGAGCCCCAGCGGGTTGGCCTTGCTCGGCACCACCGGCTTGCTGGTGCCACAGCAACTGCAGCCCGCCGGGTGCTTGCGCGCTGCCTGATATTCGCCGACGGTTTGCGGCGCATGGGCGCTGCGCTCGTTACCGGCTATGGCCTTGCGCTGATTGGCCGACAGCGTGGTCAGCGCCGGCGCCGACAGCAGCAACTGCCCGCCCGGGCCGTCGCAATACGGGCATTGGCTGGGGTCGTGACGCTGGGCCATGGGCCGCAGCATCGTGAAGGTGCCGCAGGACTCACAGGCATATTCATAGGTCGGCATGGCTACAGATCCGGTGCGATGGGCAGGTCGATGCTGCCGTCGAGGAATTGGGTCGGGCCGCTGGCATTGGGGTTGATGTCGAACTCGAAGATTTCAGTCGGCAGCCACAACGTCGCGCAGGCGTTGGGGATGTCCACCACGCCGCTGATATGCCCCTGCACCGGCGCCGAGCCGAGCAACGCATACCCCTGGGCCGGCGAGTAGCCGAACTTGGTCAGGTAGTTGATCGCATTCAGGCAGGCCTGGCGGTAAGCGACATTGACGTCCAGGTAGTGCTGCTGGCCCTGTTCGTCGACGGAGATGCCTTCGAAGATCAGGTAGTTCTTGTAGTTCGGGGTGATCGGGCTTGGCTTGAACACCGGGTTCTTGATCCCGTATTTGGCCATGCCGCCCTTGATCAGCTCGACCTTCATGTGCACCCAGCCGGCCATTTCGATGGCGCCGCAAAAGGTGATTTCGCCGTCGCCCTGGCTGAAGTGCAAGTCGCCCACCGACAGGCCGGCGCCGTTGACGTACACCGGGAAATAGATCTTCGAGCCGCGGGACAAATCCTTGATATCGCAGTTGCCGCCATGCTCACGGGGCGGCACGGTGCGGGCACCGGTGGCGGCGGCATCATCACGGGCCGAGCCCTTGAGTTTGCCCATGTGCGCGGTGGCGGCCAGCGGGGCGTTGGCCAGGGGTGGGACGCGGGTCGGGTTGGTGTCGATCAGCTCCTGCTCGCGACGATTCCAGTCGGCGAGCATCACCGGGTCGGGCAGGCAGCCGATCAGGCCGGGGTGGATCAGGCCCGCAAAATTGACGCCCGGGATGTGCCGGGAGCTGGTGAACATACCCTTGAAATCCCAGATGGCTTTTTGCGCGCTGGGGAAGTGATCGGTGAGAAAGCCGCCGCCGTTCTGGCGCGAGAAGAACCCGTTGAAGCCCCACTGGGAGTCGGCCTTGGCGCCGATGTCGAGCAGGTCGACCACCAGCAAGTCGCCGGGTTCGGCGCCGTGTACGCCCACCGGGCCGGAGAGGTAATGTACGGTGGAGAGGTCGACGTCGCGCACGTCGCTGGCGTCGTCGTTGTTCTTGATGGCGCCGGCGGTCCAGTCGTAGGTTTCGAGGATGAAGTCATCGCCGGGTTTGACCCAGCAAGCCATCGGGATGTCCGGGTGCCAACGGTTGTGGATCTGTTCGTTTTCGGTGACGGGTTGGTTGAGGTCGACTTTGATCAGGGTGTCGGTCATCGAGGTGCTCCCGGAGGGTGGGTTGGCTGTCGGGAGCAGTCTCACGGGGATGGGGTTGGGCGGGGAATACGTTGGATGACGTATGCGTCTTTGGGGTTGGGGGGCATATCCGTTTTTTGGGTGATGGCTGATATTGGTTCCGCTCTTACAGCGGCTCACTTTTGAAAAGCCGGAATGCCGGCCCAGTCAAAAGTAAGCAAAACGCTCTTGCCCCACCACTCGGCACCTCGCCCAGGCTCGGTGTTCCCTCACTCCGGCTTTGGACCGTGGGCCGCCGTCCTGCCGGGTTACCCACGCT
>NZ_JACAPX010000012.1:0-6354 GCF_013385435.1 Pseudomonas sp. F9001 | reverse complement strand
GCCTAAGATCAAGATCAACAGCCAGAGCACAGCGGCCTCCCGGCCGGCTTGAGTGTTGAAGAGCAAAATCAAAAGCTGAAGCGGGCACCCCACGGTCAAATGTGGGAGCTGGCTTGCCTGCGATGGCATCACCTCGGTGTATCTGATGTACCGAGTTGTCTGCATCGCAGGCAAGCCAGCTCCCACAGAAAAGCAGAGCTGCATCAGCTTCAGATTTGGCTTTCGGCGTTTGCCAAAAGTGACCCGCTGCAAGAGCAGAACCATAAGCCGCCGTTACCGAAGAAACGGATATGTACACCATCACTCCGGCAAAGGAATCACCCGCAACGGCCGCACCGACTTATAAGAAAAACTCGAGTAAATCTCCTTAACACACGGCAACCCCTGCAACACCTCCCGCGCAAACTCCCCAAACGACTCCAGATCCTTCGCCACCACTTCCAACAAAAAATCATACCGCCCCGAAACGTTATGACACGCCACAATCTCGGGAATCTCCAGCAACCTTTGCTCAAACGCCCGGGCAACTTCCCGGGAGTGCGTATCCATCATGATGCTGACAAACGCCGTCACCCCATACCCCAGCGCCTTGGGCGACAGGATCGCCTGATAACCGCCGATCACCCCGCAGTCCTCAAGGTTCTTCACCCGCCGCCAACACGGCGAAGTGGTCAGCGACACCCGCTCCGCCAACTCCGCCACCGTCAACCGCGCATTACCCTGCAAGGCGTTTAAAAGTGCCTTGTCAGTCCGATCCAGATGCATGGGCATATCTTGCCTCAAAACGTCGTTTTTATTGTTTTTCATCCCAATCTACCGGCCTTTCCCAGCAAACTATGGAACGTTCGGCCGCCGTTATAAGCATAGCATTGTAGGAAATAAGGAGCGTCCGACCATGAAAAATAAACACAACACGTTCGGCTTTTCCACCCGCGCCATCCACCACGGCTATGACCCCCAGGACCACCACGGCGCCCTCGTGCCGCCCATCTACCTGACGGCAACCTTCGCCTTCCCCACCGCCGAATACGGAGCCGCCTGCTTCGCCGGCGAAGAGAGCGGACACTTCTACACCCGCATCTCCAACCCCACCCTGGCCCTGCTGGAATCGCGCATGGCCACCCTGGAAAACGGCGAAGCCGCCGTCGCCTTCAGCTCCGGCATGGGCGCAATTGCCGCGACGTTCTGGACCCTGCTGCGCCCAGGTGATGAAATCATCGTCAGCCAGACCCTCTACGGCTGCACCTTCGCCCTGCTGCACCACGGCATCGGCGAGTTCGGCATCAAGGTGCGCCACGTCGACCTCACCGACCTGAACGCCCTGAGCGAGGCCATCAACCCGGCCACGCGCATGATCTACTTCGAAACCCCGGCCAACCCCAACCTGCAACTGGTGGACATCGCCGCCGTCGCCGAGATCGCCCACCGGCAACCCGGGATCACCGTGGTGGTGGACAACACCTACTGCACGCCCTACCTGCAACGCCCGCTGGAAATGGGCGCCGACGTGGTGGTGCACTCGGCCACCAAATACCTCAGTGGCCACGGCGATATCACCGCCGGCATCGCCGTCAGCAGCCAGGCCCTGGCCCAGCGCATTCGCCTGCAAGGGCTCAAGGACCTGACCGGTGCGGTGATGTCACCCCAGGACGCCGCCCTGCTGATGCGCGGCCTCAAGACCCTGGCCCTGCGCATGGACCGCCATTGCAGCAACGCCCTGGCCATCGCCGAAGCCTTGCAGGCCCATCCCCTGGTGGAATGGGTGACCTACCCCGGCCTGCGCTCCTTCCCCCAATACGAACTGGCCGCGCGGCAGATGAAACAATCCGGCGGCATGATCGCGTTTGAACTCAAGGGCGGCATCGACATGGGCCGACGCTTCATGAACGCCCTCAAGCTGTTCACCCGAGCCGTGAGCCTGGGGGACGCCGAGTCACTGGCCCAGCACCCGGCCAGCATGACCCATTCCACCTACACCCCGGAGCAGCGCGCCCACCACGGGATTTCCGAAGGGCTGGTGCGACTCTCGGCGGGCCTTGAGGATGTCGCCGACCTGCTGGCCGACGTTGCCCAAGCCCTGGAGGCCTGTGCCGTAAAGCCGAAATCCCGGGCGGTGCAACACAACGTTCATCACGCTTGAAGTAAATTCACAGGCAGGCGCGACGTTTATCAATAGCCCGGCCTGAAAAGGTCGGGCTTCTCCCGTTGCGCCCTGCACCGCAAAAAATTTGATCCATTCATTGGCCCGTTTGCGAAAGCCTGTACTAGCATACGAGGCGGCAGTCATGGAGATCACTGCCCTGTACGCCGCCCTCATTGAAACTCATGGATGAAATGATGAACTCACACCTGTTCCCCCACATTGGCAAAGTAATCGCCAGCACCGGCAGCCGGCATTTCCCGCGCATGCTGCATGACCTGATCCTCACCCAACTGGCGGTCGACGCCACGCACATCACCCAAATGCCTGTGAGTTCACCGCGCAAGGCAGGCAGTTCGCGAATGACGGGGATCTGCCCGGTGTACACCGACCCGCTGCCAGGGCAGGAAGAGGCCCAGGCCGCCGCCCAACTGCACCTGACCCGGCGCAAGGATGACGTCAGCTACGTGCTGTCGGTGTATCGCTCCAACCCCTGCGAAAGTTTTTCCCAGCAGGAGCGGATCATCCTGCAAGACTTCTCCTCCCTGCTGCTGCCGATGGTTGAAAAACACATCAGCGCCCTGCAACCCAGCGGTCCGGACAGCGAAGCGCCGCAGCAACAAGGCATCGACACCTTGCGCCGGCGCTTTGAAGAGCGCCTCGCGCAATCGGGGCTGGCCCTGTCCAGCCGGGAGCTTGAGGTGTGCGTGGGGCTGCTGGCCGGGCGTACCGCACCGGAACTGGCAGAGCAGTTGGCACTGAAGGTCAATACCATCGAGAGCTACCTCAAGCGGGCTGCGATCAAGATGGGCATCAGTGGCCGGCATTCGTTGATGCGGTGGATGTATTCCACAGAAGAAAACGCCACTCTCTAGAACACCGAGGAACAAATGTGGGAGCGGGCTTGCTCGCGAATGCGCAGTGTCAGTCAATACATGTGTGACTGATCCAGCGCATTTGCGAGCAAGCCCGCTCCCACATTTTTTGATCTCTGCCCGGCCTAATCCCGGGCCAGGGCTTCAATCGGATCCAACCGCGCCGCATTCCGCGCCGGCACAAACCCGAACACAATCCCGATCAACGTCGAACACGCAAACGCCGTCACCACCGAGCCCAGGGAAAACACCATTTCCCACTCTTTCACAAACAACGAAAACAGATAGCCGATGGCGAATGACAGCGAGATGCCGATCATCCCGCCAATCAGGCAGACCATCACCGCTTCCACCAGGAACTGTTGGCGAATATCCGATTGCCGCGCGCCCACTGCCATGCGAATCCCGATTTCGCGGGTGCGTTCGGTCACCGACACCAGCATGATATTCATCACTCCGATGCCGCCCACCAGCAACGAAATCACTGCAATCAACGACAGCAGCAACGCCAGGGAACGGCTGGTTTTCTGCACCGTCTGCATGATGCTGTCGAGGTTGTTGGTAAAGAAGTCCTTGGTGCCGTGACGTTGCAACATCAGCTTGGTGACGTTCTCTTCCACCACCTTGCTCGGCTGGCCGTCCTTGATGCGCACCGTGATGCTGTCCAGATGACGCTGGCCCAACAGCCGCCCCGCTGCCGTCTCGTACGGCACCCACACGTTCAACGCCTTGCTGGCGGCGAACATGTTTTTGTTGTCGGCCGTCACCCCGATCACGGTGCAGGGCAGGTTGCCCACCAGGATCACCTGGCCCAACGGATCCACGCCGGGCGCGAACAGCCGATGGCGCGCGTTGTGGTCGATCACCACCACCTGGGCCTGGCGCCGGGCGTCGCTTTCGCTGAAGGTAATTCCGGCTTCGAGCTTCAGGCCCTTGACCTGGAAATAGCGATCGCTGACCCCATTGACCTGGGCGTCCAGGTCGATATTGCCGTAACGCAGCAACAGGTTGCGCCCCACCACCGGCGTGGCGCTGTCGACGTAATACAGCTGGTTCAGCGCATCCACATCCGACGGCAACAACGTCTCGATGGCTGACGCACGGCTGTCACCAAAACTCTTGCCGGGAAAGATATCAATGGTGTTACTGCCAATGGCCTGGATGTCCTTGAGCACATAGCGCTTGGCGCCTTCGCCGATGGCCGAGATCGACACCACCGAGGTGATGCCGATGACAATGCCGAGCATGGTCAGCAAGGTGCGCATGCGATGGGAAATCAGCGCCACCCAGGCCATGTTGAAGGCCTCCTTGAACAGCCCGAGGCTCGCCACCAACTTGCGCGCACCGCTGCGCTTGGGCTCGATGGGCGCTTCGGTGGGCAGGTCGAGGCCGACACTCTGATTGGCGCGGTCACTGACGATCTCGCCATCGCGCACCTCAATGATCCGCTGGGCATTGGCCGCGACTTTCGGGTCGTGGGTAACGATGATCACCGTGTGCCCGGCGGCGTGCAGCTCGGCCAGGATGCGCATCACCTCCTTGCCGCTGTGGGTATCGAGGGCGCCGGTGGGTTCGTCGGCGAGGATCACTTCGCCGCCGTTCATCAAGGCCCGGGCGATACTCACGCGCTGTTGCTGGCCGCCGGACAGCTGGCTCGGGCGATGGGTCAAATGCCCCGACAACCCCAGGCGTGCCAGCAATTCCCCGGCGCGGCTGTGCCTGGCGGTTTCCGGCGTACCGGCATAGATCGCTGGCATTTCCACGTTGTGCAACGCGCTCAGGTGCGCGAGCAAGTGGTAACGCTGAAAGATAAAACCGAAGTAGTCGCGGCGCAGCTCGGCCAGTTGCTCATCCCCCAGGGTACGGGTTTCGATGCCATTGATCTTGTAGCTGCCGGCAGTGGCGTAGTCGAGGCCGCCGAGGATGTTCATCAGGGTCGATTTACCCGAACCCGAGGCCCCGGTGATCGCGACCATTTCCCCGGCGTGGATGGTCAGGTCGATGCCCTTGAGCGCAATGAATTCGCGGTCACCGGCCATGAAACTGCGCACGATGCCTTTAAGCTCCAGCAGTGGCTGAGTCATCAATCAGCCCCCCGCCACGGCAGGCGATGGGTCGCCGATCACCACCTTGTCGCCTTCGGCCAGGCCATCGAGGATCTGCACCTTGACGTTGTTGTTGATGCCCGTCTGCACCTGCCGCGTGTTGGCCTTGCCCTTGGCGTCCAGCACCCGCACCGGGAAGCTGCCATCGGCATTGCGCGGGCCGAGTGCGGCCACCGGCACGGTCAGTGCGGCCTTGGCGGTGTCGAGCACGATGCGCACCTGGGCGGTCATGGCGATGCGCAGGCGGTGGTCGGGGTTGGGTACGTCGAACAGCGCATTGTAGAACACCGCGGTGTTTTGCTTGGGGGTGCCGGCGGTCTGGGTTTCGAGGAAATTCTGCGGGGCAGGTTCGGTACCGCGCAATTTGGCGTAGTAGCGTTTGTCGGCCTCGCCGAGGATGGTGAAATACACCTGCTGGCCCGGACTGATGTGGATCACGTCCGCTTCGGAGACTTGGGCCTTGACGGTCATGGTGTCCAGGTCGGCGAGCTTGAGCAGCACCGGTGCCAGTTGGCTGGCGATCACGGTCTGGCCTTCCTGGGTGACGATGCCCACTACATCGCCGTCGATTGGCGCGACGATGCGGGTGTAGGCCAGGTTGATCTTGGCGGTGTCGATCTGGATGTGGGCGCTTTTGATCTGGGCGTCGAGGGACATCAGGTTGGCGCGCTGTACCTCGTAATTGGACTCGGCGGTTTCGAAGTCCTGGCGGGACACGGATTCGTCCTCCTGCAGGCCCTGATAGCGTTCGTAGACGGATTTGGTTTCCTTGAGTTGCGCCGCAGTAGCGCGGCGTTGGGCCTGGAGGTTTTCTTCGTCGACCTGGGCTTTGCGCAGGGTGTTCTGCAGGATCAACGGGTCGATTTCGGCCAGCCATTGGCCCTTCTTGACCTTGTCGCCGACCTTGACCTTCAGGGATTTGAGTTGGCCGGAAACCTGGGCGCCGACATCGACCTGCTTGACGCCTTCGAGCAGGCCGGTGGCCAGGACGGCGTTTTCGATGTCACTGCGTTCGGCGGTGGCGGTCAGGTATTGCGGCGCGTCTGCGGGGGCCTGCACCGTGTAGATAATCAGGCCCGCTGCGACGGTCAACACCAGGGCCAATCCTGCTTTTCGATACTTTGACTTTTCCATAAATGACCATAAGAGGTGTTGAAATGGGTTCCGGCTTTTGGCTCGGAGTACATATCCGTTTTTTTGGTAACGGCTGATATGGGTTCCGCTCTTACAGCGG